>CAIOOC010000111.1 GCA_903859795.1 uncultured Bacteroidia bacterium | reverse complement strand
CCAATCGCAGAATTTGCTCAAAAAGGCACGGCGAATTCTGTTTATGCCCGTCTTGCGGAGATCTGCGATAAACACCTGGGTCTTTGGAGTACTGAGGCTGAGGCATACCTGCTGGGAAATTCCGACAGGCTCTGACAAAACTTTCATTATTAAATGAAAAAGGCCGTCTCAAAGCATAAATGAGACGGCTCATTTTTATAAAAAAAGCACGTTTTTGGCATCCTGAAAATTCTGGCTTACATTTTCTTAAACCACATAAATGAACCAACATTATAATAGGACATCTTAATATCGGGATTCGCGTTTAACTCAGATTCCGTATATGGGTAGTGAGGAATCAAAACGTCATCTCCCTTTTGCCAGTTTGCAGGCATAAGATATCTGTCTTTTCCTTTACCTGATGTTTGAAGTGCAACAACAGCTCTTTTTATTTCCTCCATATTTCTTCCAAGGTTCATTGGATAAAATATGATTGCTTCCACTTTATTATCAGGGTTAATAATATATACACCACGCACATCTTTTGTTGTACTAACTGACTTATGAATCATTCCATATTTTTTTGCTATTGCCCAGGTATGATCGTCAACTAGAGGGAAATTAACATGAACGGGCTGCTTGTTTTTAAATATGGTGGCCTCAATTTCCTTTTTCCACAAGTCGTGCATTTTTAGTTCATCTGTCGATACAACAACAATCTGAACATTCAGCTTTTCAAAGTCATTCTGCATTTGCGCCAAAGTCATTAACTCACTGGAACAAACAGGAGTAAAATCGTGAGGATGACTAAAGATGATTTTCCATTTTTGGCCAAAGTCGTCGGGGAAATTTATTTGACCAGAGGTAGTTTCAGCCTTAAATGAGGGGGCTCCGTCACCAATTAATGGGATTGAATGTTTATTTCCATGAGCCCAAATACTATTGTAGCCTAACAATAGTAGCATTAAAAAACAAAATCTAGTTTTCATAATACCACGATGTTTAAATATCGCAATAAATCCACAAGAGTTAAAACAGAAAAACAAGCAAGCAACCGCAAATAATACTTTAAATACGAATTGCAATTACCTGTTTTCCTGTTTTACTATGCGGTTTAAAAAATATTACATTTTCTTAAACCACATGTACGATCCAACGTTATAGTAGGATAATTTCAGATCCGGATTAGCTGTCACCTCTTTTTCAGTATATGGGAACTGCGGAACAAGTACATCATCACCAACCTGCCAGTTTGCAGGCATCAGGTAACGGTCTTTCCCTTTTCCGGATGCTGTTTGCAGCGCAATTACAGTCCTTTTGATCTCCTCCATATTACGTCCGATATTCATCGGATAAAAATAGATCGCTGCAATTTTATTTTCAGGATTGATAATAAAAACGCCGCGAACATCTTTGGTTGTACTTGCAACCGAGTGCAACATTCCATAATTCTTAGATACCAGGAATTTACTGTCGTCAACTATTGGGAAATTGATTTGAACGGGTTGTTTGTTTTTGTACGAGGTCTCTTCCAGTGCCTTTTTCCACAAAATATGCTTTTGAAGGTCATCCGTAGATATCACAACTATTTTTGTGTCAAGTTTGTCAAAATCGGCTTGCATTTGTGAAAGCGTCAGTACTTCAGATGAGCAAACCGGTGTAAAATCACGGGGATGACTAAAAAGTATTTTCCATTTTGTTCCGTAATCGGATGGGAAATTCAGGTCACCAGCGGTTGTCTGGGCGGTAAACGAAGGTGCATTTTCTCCAATTAATGGGATATTCTGAGACCATAAATTACCTGCAATAAGCAATATAGACAGCAATACTAATAATCGAGTTTTCATAATAACAATAATTAATAATTTTAAAATTAAGACAAATATTAATAGTCTTATAATTAAGTGCTTAAATTAGAAATGATCGTATCTGGAGCTGCATCCAAAGCCCAATACAGGGGACATTTAATTTTCGATAAGTTGCGCATATTCAACTATAAGAAGTAAGTTAAAACAGACACATCTTGAAATTGAGAGATTATATTGACCGCTTTATAAGAGCGGATGTGGATTTCAAAGAGCGATAAGATTTTGAACGTATTTCAATCTTTTACGTATTATGGTTAGAATGCTTTTAAGTTTAAATTGTTGAATTGTATTTAAGAACTCTGGTCCCTTTCATTGTTGTTAGAACGCAATTATCTGTATAGTAAAAATTCAGGTTGACGGCTCCACGCTCCTGTATTTCAAATTGAACCTTTCCATCACTTCCATTCTCAAATGAGTTATTCCCGGTATAGTAAAGAGCGTCTCCGATTTGTCCGTTCCATTTCACAAAAAGTAAATCTCCTTTTCTGTAAAATTCAGCCTTTGTATCATTTTCCATAGTATAAAGACCGCTTATTTGTTCAAACACCACCTCATCGAGCGGAAACTCTTTAGCCATTACCACATCAAATGCAACAACAACTTCACCATTTGAATTTTTGCTTGTATCCAGAATCCTGTTAATTGCAGTAGGTGATGCCGATGAAGGATCAGTCTCAAGGTGAGGATCACCTTTAAAGTAAATTTGGGTAATTAAATCCCGCTCACCATTACCTCCCTCAATCCTCATGTGAATATGCGAAGGACGATATAAATTATTAGCAGGATCAACCTTATAAGCCATTGGATAGGTGGAAATAAAATGATAGGAACCGTCATCACCAGTCCTGGTGGCTCCACGGTAAACGTAATCATCGGACAAATTGTCATATTCGCCATTGTGATTGCATTGCCAGACCTCCACAAGACAATCCTTAAATATTGTTTTACTGTCGTCCCTGTATATCGTTCCTGACAGATGAAGCGGAACTCCGGAAAAACCCTCGGGATTAATATTTGTGCGTAACGGAGCACCCGGACGATAATAGGGACCCAGAATATCCGTTGTAGTCGGAGTATCTCCAATAGCCTTACCATTAACCCACTGAATATTCCCAAATACGGCTACCGTTGCGGCAAGAAGAGATGTGCTTTTTATGAAGGTCCTTCTTTCCATATTGGAAGACTTAAGTTTATTGTCGCTATTTTAATTTAGATTGAATTAATGCAATAATACAACAGAAAGGAGCTGAAAACAAGGGAATTCCAGTCTTTTTGAATCTAAATTGCAAATGGGGATAATGTTGCTTGTTTTCAAGAAAGTACACCGATTGCAATCATTCTTATTTAGAATCATTACAATTACCAGATCAGACAAAAAAAATCAGCTGATTACACCTGACCCAATCAGCTCATCGTCCAGATACCAGGCGGCAAACTGGCCTGAGGTAATGCCGCGTTGTTCACGTTCAAAAAGGATATAGGCACCTTCACTTCTCATTATGATTCTACCATTTTCGAGAGGTTGACGATACCGGATACGGATCAGGAAATCACGTTCCAGTTGGTCAGTCAAGGCAAAATCGGGACGAACCCAGTGAATATCCTCATTAGGAATAAATAATCCCTGACGAAAGAGACCGGGGTGATCCTGCCCTTCGCCGACATAAATAATATTGCGAACCACATCTGTTGCCAAAACGAAGAGCGGTTTCTCAAATCCGCCGATATTTAGGCCCTTGCGCTGACCAATCGTATAAAAATGGGCTCCATTATGTTCGCCAATAATTTTCCCGTTCCAGGGTTTGTAGGGGAAGGGAGAACAGATTTTGGAAAAGTTCTCAGGAATTAAAGGCAGAGTTTTCTTTTTCACAAAGGAGGCATCAATTTCTATCACGTTCCCTTTTTTAGCTGCCAGTTTCTGTTGAAGGAAGACTGGCAAATCAACCTTTCCAACAAAACAAATCCCCTGTGAGTCCTTTCGTTCGGCAGTAATTAATCCTTGTTGACGCGCAATCTCACGTACCTCAGGTTTTAGCAGATGACCGACAGGGAAAAGCGATTTGGAGAGCTGTTCCTGGTTCAACTGACATAAAAAGTAGCTCTGATCTTTATTCTGATCTGTTCCAGCCAGCAAGCGATAATATCTTTTATCAGCTATATCAACCATTCCCCTCCTACAATAGTGTCCAGTTGCAACATATCGGGCTCCAAACTCCATCGCCTTTTCCATGAAAAGATCAAACTTTATTTCACGGTTGCAAAGAACATCAGGGTTTGGTGTCCTCCCCTTTTCATATTCTGTAAACATATAATCGACGACTCTCTTACGGTAAAAATCAGAGAGATCGACCACATGAAAAGGGATATCAAGTTTTTTGGCAATCATTTCGGCAAAAGTGACATCATCTTCCCAGGTACAACCAGAAGTAAGTGTACCGGTACTCTCCTTCCAATTAATCATAAACACCCCAATGACCTCATACCCCTCTTTTTTAAGAAGATAGGCAGCCACGCTTGAATCTACACCGCCAGACAACCCGATAACAACTTTTTCTTTGATCATACCGCCACAAAGTTACCGTTTTTGAACCAGAATAGCGATTTTAATGGGCTATATGTGCAGCTGGCAATTGGCGGCTGGATTCTGGCGGATCATGCCATCCAATAAATAATTGTAATCCCCTAAATGACTTTTCAAAATTTGTATGTGACATAAATACTTTATTAAGCGGCTATTCAAATTTTAGCAATAACTGCCTGTCGCCAGCTGCCAGTTGCCAGCCACCATAAGCGAGTCAGTCAGTAGCTAATTGCCGGCCGCCAGTAAGCCTGCAGCCAAATAGTATTTTATTTCCCCACCCGTTTCAATATAGAACCTAAAACGCTAACTTTGTGCTATGCTCAAGCGATTATCACAATACATTAAAAACATTGACCGGAAGGATTACAGGCCAATCCTTGGAGGACTTGAAATTCTCAAATACCTGGGACCTGGTTTACTTGTTACAGTTGGGTTCATAGATCCAGGGAATTGGGCTTCAAACCTGGGTGCGGGAGCCCAGTTTGGGTATCTGCTTCTTTGGATGGTCACCTTGTCTACTATAATGTTGATATTGCTTCAGCACAACGTCGCCCACCTTGGAATCGCCACAGGGCTTTGTCTTTCAGAGGCAACTACCAAATATATGAAACCAGGCTATTCGATCACAGTGCTGGTTACCGCTATCATCGCCTCAATATCGACTTCACTTGCCGAAATTCTGGGCGGAGCAATTGCGCTGAATATGTTATTTGCGATTCCAATCAGGGCAGGTGCTATCCTGGTTGTAATTTTTGTTCTCATAATGCTCTTTACCAATGGTTACCAGATGATCGAAAAATGGATTATTGCATTCGTTTCGGTCATTGGCTTGTCGTTTCTTTATGAACTTTCACTTGTAAATATCGATTGGAACTCAGCCATTCATTCATGGGTCACCCCCAGTTTTCCTCACGGATCGATGGTGATAATTATGAGTGTTCTTGGGGCAGTTGTTATGCCTCATAATCTTTTCCTCCATTCTGAAATTATTCAAAGCCGCCAGTGGAACCTGCAGGATGAGAAAACAATTAAGAAAAGGCTTAATTATGAATTCCTCGATACTATCATCTCGATGATTATTGGATGGGCCATTAATAGCGCGATGATCCTGTTAGCCGCTGCGACGTTTTACAAAGCTGGAATCGAAGTAACAGAATTAGAGCAGGCAAAGAGCTTGCTTGGTCCATTATTAGGTATTCATGCGGGTGTTGTTTTTGCTGTGGCGCTCCTATTTTCCGGAATTGCCTCCACAATTACATCGGGGATGGCAGCCGGATCAATATTTTCGGGAATTTTCAGTGAGCCATACGATATAAAAGACAACCACTCCCGACTTGGTATCACTATTTCATTTATTGTTGCCCTTCTGATTATTTTTGTTATTTCGAATCCGTTTAAGGGTCTTATCTATTCTCAAATGATACTCAGTATTCAACTTCCGATAACTATTTTTGTACAGGTTTGGCTTACTTCATCCGAGAAGGTTATGGGGAAATATAAGAATAGTAAATTTTATGCCATCTCGCTATATCTGGTCGGTGGTATAGTAACGGCCTTAAATATGGCTCTTTTTATCAGTCTGCTTAATTAACTAAAAATGCCGGTAATTAAGAAAAATTACGATCCAATCGGACATGCAGTCCTCGACTACCTCAATGGAATCAGAGGTGAATCAGTTGTAGTTACTACTGATATTGCAGAGGATGAACAGCTATTGCCTTCGCATTTCTTCCGCACTTTCGAACAGATGCCAATTCAGGAGCAGGAGGCGTTAAAACGATGTTCGGGGAAAATACTCGATGTTGGAGCCGGGGCAGGTGCTCACTCATTGTGGCTTCAGGATCAGGGATTAGAGGTTGACGCCATGGAGATTTCACCTTTGTTATGTTCCGCGATGCAGAAAAGGGGGGTTAAAAATGTTTTTCTTCAGGATATCTACCTTCTTAATGACAGGAAATATGATACGATCCTTCTGCTGATGAACGGTGCAGGGATCGCCCAAACGCTGCCCGGACTTAATATTTTATTGCTTCACTTAAAATCTCTGCTTAATCCGGGGGGTAAAATTCTGGCTGATTCATCTGACCTGCTCTATCTATTTACCGACGAAAACGGAGAAGCCTGGGTAGACATAGCCTCAGATACATATTATGGAGAAATGGAATACCAGCTGAAATACAAATCAATAAAAGGAAAGCCTTTCTCCTGGTTATTCGTTGATCCTGAAACCTTTTGCGATTATGCTATTCAAAACGGATTTACTGTAAAAGATAAGTTCATAGGGACCCATTTTGATTATCTCGTGGAGCTAGTTCTGAAATAGCATAAACGCCTGGATTATAGGGTATTTCTAATTATGGTATGGAATACATCAATTCTGCCCTTGTCGGGTCGCCAGAATTTTAAATTCTGTTCTACGATTCTGAGCCCGGCCCAAATCAGTTGAATTGTCTGTCAGAGGCACCGAAAATCCATAACCTTTACTCCTGAGTCTTGCTGACGGGATGCCATTTGAAATCAAATATCGTACAACAGCTTCAGCACGCTTTTCAGATAAAGTCAGGTTGTAATTTTCAGATCCCTGAGTATCGGTATGCCCGCCGATCTCAATAACCAGATTAGGATTCTTTTTCATAAAATCGATCATATCAATTAGCTGTCCCGTTGATTCACCCTTTAAATTAAATGAATCGGTTTCAAAGAAGATATTTTTAAGAATCGTAGTCATGCCTGTGTCTATTGGATCCAGCCGGATAAGCAGGTTCATTGGTTCTAGCCGGCTGTGGACTCCCAGCAAATTAAAGTTCTCAGAATGGAAAAGATAACCCTCCCTTGTAATATTCAATCCATAATTATGCCCCGATGGGAGACAAAAAAGAAAATCCCCTTCATTCTCAAACGGATACTGATGTTGTATTAACCTATTATCTGCCACATCATTCAGTACAATATCAGCAGAGATTAGTCCTCCGGTCTTACTGTTTAAAATCGTCCCCTTCACCCACGAGACAGGTTCCGGCTTTAAGGCTTTTGGCATCTCAAACCAATAAATATCACGGCCGCCAAAACCTTTATTGTCGGAAGTAAACCAGGCCCGTTCACCAGAAACCTCAACAACAAGTCCCTCTTCATCTGCTGAAGTATTTACGGGATACCCAAGATTTTGAGGAGTCATTGTTTTGGAGGAGTCAAGTCTGAACCTAAACAGATCTTTTCCACCCATTCCGGGCCAGTAATCAGAGGCAAAATAGAGCGTTTTATCATCTGCATGGATAAAAGGAGAAAGATCATTCCCAGGAGTATTTACCTCTTCGATATTGGTCACCTTACCGTAAACCGGGAATCCCTTAGGCGAAACGCCTAGTTTCTCAGCCCGCCAAATATCCATCTTCCCCTTGCCTCCCGGCCTGTTACTCGTAAAAAAGAGCCAGTGCCCATCCGCTGAAACTGATGGCTGAGATTCCCAATATTTTGTATTTACCGCATCTCCAAGATTGACAGGTTCCGACCAGGCATCTTTCTGTTTTACTGACATATAAATATCGCAACTCCCTAAACCGTCAGGTCGGCCACAACCTGTAAAAAAGAGAAGACGTCCATCGGCTGAAATGCATTGTGCACCCTCATTTTCAGGTGTATTGATTGGAGGACCTAAAGGGATTGCCTTTTGCCATCCTGAAGAATCCTTCCTGGAAACGAAAAAATCTTCCTGCGGATAGGTGAGCTTTCTTCCGTTGGCATCCATTTTCAATAAACGGGTAAAAACCATTGCATTAGACTCTCCGTTTAAACTTGGCCAATACTCATCTGCAGACGAATTAATGGCCTCCCCAGCATTTATCGGATGGAACGGAACAGGGGAATCAACGGCTTTTACCGCGAACCTGCAGGATTCGAGAAGTCTGTTCTCCTCAGTTGTCAATTGAGATTTCAGTCTTTTAAAGTTCTCAATATTTTTTAAAGCATCTGCATATGAGGCTTCACTATAAAATAGTGCAGAGAGGTACTTATATCCATTGGGAAACTTATCAGATCCAATATTCAGGCCATTGACCAATGCCTCTTTTTCCAGATTGTACTCACGCGATTCGTGATATATATCGGCCAGACCGAACCAGGCCAAATAAAACTGGGGATCATTTTTCAAGACCTGATGAAGCACTTCAATCGCTTTTTTGCTGTCGCCGGCCTGTGCGAGAATTTTGGCCTCATTATACAAAGATTGGGCTTTCGTGGATAATGGGTTGGCATTTTGTCCAACAGAATTGAACCCGATCAGCAAAAGGATAAATATGACGGTTATACTCTTCATTAGACCAGTTTAAACCTTTGATAAGAGTGATAATTATCCTCCAAAAATAATGTAAAAATTGAACAATGAGTGACACTAAATAATGTCGAAGAACCTAATAACGATCGGAAAGATTATAAAAAAAAACCGCTCCGGCATAAACCGAAGCGGCAGTCATAATGACTTATTTTGAATTGTTAAAGGCTATTGATAGCATTTAAATCTTCGAACGCAACTTTTAAGCGGGCAATAAGTGTCTCTTCACCTTTGCGTAACCATACACGCGGGTCATAGAATTTCTTATTAGGTTTATCTGCGCCGTCCGGATTTCCAATTTGCCCCTGAAGATAACCGCGATTGGCTGCTTCAAATGCACGAACGCCGTCCCAATATGCCCACTGTGTATCTGTATCAATATTCATTTTTACCACACCGTAGCTGATAGCTTCGCGGATTTCGGCATGAGTTGATCCTGAACCGCCATGGAATACAAAATTAACGGGATGTGATTCTGTAAGTCCAAGTTTTGCTTTGATATAATCCTGTGAATTCTTAAGGATAACGGGATTCAGTTTCACGTTTCCTGGTTTGTATACACCATGAACGTTTCCAAAGGAAGCAGCGATTGTAAAGTTAGGGGATACCTTGCTTAACTCCTGGTATGCATAAAAAACATGTTCAGGCTGAGTGTAAAGCAGACTGTTATCCAGACCGCTGTTGTCAACACCGTCTTCTTCTCCACCGGTAATTCCTAATTCAATTTCAAGAGTCATTCCAATTTTGCTCATCCGCTCGAGGTAACGTTTACTTATCTCGATATTCTCTTCAATAGGTTCCTCTGAAAGGTCAAGCATATGAGAGCTGAAAAGCGGTTTTCCGGTTTCAGCAAAATTCTTTTCTCCTGCATCCAGCAGACCATCAATCCATGGAAGCAATTTCTTCGCAGCATGGTCAGTATGAAGGATAACACGCACTCCATAGGCTTCTGCAAGCTCGTGGATATGTTTTGCCCCGGCAACGGCACCCAAAACAGCAGCTTTCTGACCTTCGAGTTTTAATCCCTTACCTGCATTGAACGCAGCACCTCCATTAGAAAATTGAATCATTACCGGTGCATTTACCGCTACTGCAGCCTCCATAACTGCGTTTACAGTCGAAGATCCAACAACATTAACTGCCGGAATGGCAAACCCATTGGCTTTTGCCACCTTAAAAATGTACTGTAAATCGTCTCCAGTTACAACACCCGGCTTTACAACATCAGATATTTTATTCATAATTCAATGATTAATTTTATAATCCGCAAATTTACTTCTTTCTTTCAACATTTTAACCGGTAAAAGGTTAAGAATTGGTTAATAAAATTTGGGCTCCATAACGAATCTATTAGGAAAAGAAGATTTCCATTCAAGACATAGAATTATTAATCACTGCTGGCATTTAGCTTCTGGCAACCAGCTTGAATGGATGTTACCAATTACCTGATATTCTTAATCTTGTGTTGAAAAATATCATTTTAACCAGATAAAATCTGCGTGTGGCAAGTTGCCACTTCCCAAAAGCTGCAAGAATGATTTTTGTATTGCTCACATTCAGCGTTATAGAACTATTTTTTTGATACAAAGTAATCCACATAAAATTGTAAAAAACGAATATTATTGGTAACTTTAGCTGAGAAATTTATTCATTAATCGAAAAAAATAAATCGATAATCAAATGACAGTCAGCTACAAAAGCCTCGGATTGGTAAACTCGAGAGAGATGTTTGCCAAAGCGGTAAAAGGAAGTTATGCAATACCTGCATTTAACTTTAACAACATGGAACAGCTTCAGGCAATTATTAAAGCCTGCGTAGAAACCAACTCACCTGTTATCCTGCAGGTTTCGAAAGGGGCCCGCGAATATGCCAACCAGACCTTACTTCGGTATATGGCAGAAGGCGCCGTTCAATACGCAAAAGAGATCAGTAACGGAGTTGGGATTCCAATTGTTTTACACCTGGACCATGGCGACAGTTTTGAAACCTGCAAAAACTGCATCGACATGGGTTTCTCTTCGGTAATGATCGATGGCTCGCACTACCCTTATGAGAAGAATATTGAAGTAACAAAGCAGGTTGTTGATTATGCACACCAGTTTGATGTCACTGTCGAGGGGGAACTTGGGATTCTCTCGGGAATAGAAGACGACGTCGTTGCCGCCAGGTCGATCTATACAAATCCGGATGACGTAATCGACTTCACAAATAAAACGGGAGTTGATTCACTTGCAATATCCATCGGAACGTCACATGGTGCCAACAAGTTTACCCCGGCACAATGCACAAAAGATGAAAACGGTATTTTAATACCTCCCCCACTCCGGTTTGATATCCTTGAAGAGATAGAAAAACGAATGCCGGGATTCCCGATTGTATTGCACGGAGCCTCGTCTGTGCCCTCTGATCTGATTAAAATAATCAACGAAAATGGCGGGGCAATTAAAGATGCGGTTGGTATTCCGGAAGCACAACTGCGAAGAGCTGCCGCTTCTTCGGTCTGCAAGATCAACATTGACTCTGATGGAAGACTTGCCATGACTGCTGCAATAAGGCAGGTATTTGTAACTAAACCTGCGGAATTTGATCCGCGAAAATACCTTGGTCCCGCCAGGGAAGCATTAAAAGAACTTTACAAACATAAGATCAGCGATGTCCTGGGTTCGAATGGGGCAGCCTAAAAAAAAAATTTAATTCAAAGCCGGTTATTCCCATTGGATGTCCGGCTTTTTCATTTACGATTAAAACAGCTACCTGGACCAATTTTAAGCAATTAAAAAAAAGTAATCCTAAGGTTTTCAGCCAGATGAACGACTTGACAGATTCGACAATCAGCAATTACACCCATATTGATCTGCCTCTGGAAGTAGCTGAGGATAGAAAAATAATTAGCGACGAATCAGCTTTCTACAGAGAGAGTCTGTACACGTTAAGAGTATATGGCGAAAACAACAATTAAGTTATTGAGTTTGATAAACTTTTTGAATTTGAAAACGATCTGAAACAACTTCACATAGAAATTTAATAATCAACTAATTCCCCCTTTCCCTGACGGGTAATTACAGGATCATTGCCGATGCAGTCTACGATCGTTGACGGAATATTTCCACCAAAACCGCCATCGATTACTAAGTCCACCAGTTCACCAAATTTTTCGTGTATAAGCTCCGGATCAGTGGTATATTCAAGAATTGTATCGTCATCCTTAACTGAGGTGGATAAAATAGGATTTCCGAGCTCTTTAACGATCTCCCTGATTATATTATTATCAGGAATCCGGATTCCTATGCTCCTTTTAGTACTCCGGAAGAGTTTTGGGATATTGCTGTTCGCATTCAGGATAAAGGTAAATGGTCCAGGAAGATTTTTCTTCATTAGCTTGAAGATGCTGTTGGATATCGGTTTACAATAGTCGGAGATATTGCTTAAATCATAAAAGATAAACGATAAAGCCGCCTTTTCGGGCTTCACGTTCTTAATTCGTGCCACCCGTTCAATGGCTTTGGGTTTTGTAATATCACAACCGATTCCGTAAATAGTGTCAGTAGGAAAAATAATGACACCTCCGTCCTGAAGAATTTCAACTATCTTCAGCAGATCCCTGGGATTTGGATTTTCGTCGTATAACCGGATAAGCATTACAGCACTAACTAATTGTTGAACAATCATTTCACGATCCTAACAAATTCCCAACATGCGGGATTGAAGGCGATCCTTGAAAGAGAAATTTATAATGCATGAAAGTATGGATATTTCACGGTAATATTGCGATCAGAAAAAAGAAATGTAAAATCGATTTTTGCCTGCAATGAATACTCCCGTAATAATTAAAACTGATGATGGCTCTGACACTCTATTTGTCAGAGAGTTGGGAGAAAATTACCATTCCACGTTCGGAGCTGTTCAGGAATCGATGCACGTATTCATTAATGCCGGACTCAGACATGCTGGTCAGTCTGTACTTACTCTTTTTGAAGTTGGTTTCGGCACCGGCTTAAATGCCTGGCTAACCCTGTTGGAAACTATAAAAACAGGCCAATATATCCGCTACATAACTGTGGAGAAATATCCATTAGAACTCGAACTCGTAAAAAAACTTAATTATCCGTCATTCCTTCCTGATGGCGATCCATCACACTTTCAGATGATTCATGAAGCTACCTGGAATATAGAGGTAAGTATCACCGACCATTTTTCGATATTAAAACTTGCTTCAGATTTAAAAAATGTCGATTATTCAAATCTACCCATGTTTAACTTGATCTTTTTTGATGCCTTTTCGCCGGATAAGCAACCGGAACTTTGGGAAACTTCAATTCTTCGTAAGATTTCGGATCATTGTGCACAAGGTGCAAAAATTGTAACCTATTGTGCCAAAGGAGCTGTCAGAAGATCGTTGATTGAGGCAGGATTTGTAGCCGAAAGAATTGCAGGACCGCCTGGAAAACGTGAAATGTTACGGGGAACAAAAGATTAATAATAACTGCAACAGATCTATACGGCTGTATATCTTTATACTCCGTGTTCTTCTGGAAATTCTGTTTGTAGGAAATAATTCAATAACCGACGGTAATAATTCCGTAATTTTAACCCATTTAAACAATTAAACAGTTTCAGAAATCCTAATTAAATTTCTATCTTCGCACCTTCTTAGAATAAACATTAAAAATTTATACGAAAAAGGTTATGAAAATCAAATCTCTCATTGTTACCTTAGTTGCGGGTACTTTCTTTTTAGGATCGTGCAACAATTTTAAAAGTTCAAAAGTTCAGCTTAAAACACTAGCTGATTCTGCAGCCTATGCAATTGGAATTGATATAGGTAACAACATTAAGAAAAATCTCCCTACTGCTCCGGGTGGAAAAAATCTTGATCAGAAAATTATTTTGGCAGCATTCACAAGTGCTTTAAATGGTGATTCTTCCCAAATTGCTGCATCTAAGGTTACTTCTGTAACTCAAAGCTACTTTATGAAAGCTCAGCAGGTTGAAGCTGGAAAAGCTGCCGAGGCAGGAAAAAAATTCCTGGATGAAAACGGTAAGAAATCAGGTGTTAAAACTACTGCAAGCGGTCTTCAATATGAAATTCTAAAGGAAGGAAAGGGTCCAAAACCCGCTGCTACCGATACAGTTGTTGTTCATTATCATGGAACAACCGTTGAAGGAAAAGTATTTGACAGCTCCGTAACCCGTGGGAAACCAGCTACATTCCCTGTAAATCAGGTCATTCCGGGATGGACAGAAGCCCTTCAGCTGATGCCTGTTGGTTCAAAATGGAAATTGGTTATCCCTGCTGCGCTGGGTTATGGCGAGCGTGGTGCCGGAGCTGATATCAAACCAAATTCTGTATTGGTTTTTGAAGTCGAACTTCTTGAAATCAAAAAATAATTTGATTTTTTAAATTACCTTTGGGGTGTAACCCCGCTTGAAAGATCCGGGATTATTTATTCCGGATCTTTCTTTTTATAAGTAACTTAAATATAAACGAATATGAGCTTTAAAACAACCGGAAAAGTGTTGCAGATCCTTCCCGAAATCAAAGGGACGAGTGCACGTGGAGAGTGGAAGAAACAAGACTTTGTCATTGAAACAGCTGAAGAGCAGTATCCAAAAAAAATCTGTTTTACACTGTTTAACGATAAAAATGGAACCTTTGATAAGATCAAACCAAATATGGAGGTTGAGGTCTCATTTAGCATTGAATCGCGCGAGTACAACGATAAGTGGTTCAGCAATATTAATGCCTTTCGTGTAGATCTGGTTCAGCAAGGGGGTAGCCCGGGGAATACTCCCCCACCCTTTTCACAATCAGACATACCTCCGATCGGAGGAGATCAGGATGACAAAGACGACCTTCCTTTCTGATTACAAGATTCAGAAACAACAAAGCCTCCAATATCGGGAGGCTTTGTTGTTTCCGGGAAATTGCAAAACTCTATCTTATTGGAATCTGACGTTTAAAATCTTCCTCCAGTGAGATAAAAGTTTCT
>CAIOOC010000110.1 GCA_903859795.1 uncultured Bacteroidia bacterium | reverse complement strand
CTTTTGACACTCCGCGATCCCTCCTCCTGTTTCTCTCTTTGGGATTAGGATTTACGGTGGATATTTTCACAAATACACCTGGGGTTCATGCTTCTGCCTCCCTGTTGATAGGATTTTTAAGACCCGGGATACTCGAATTGTTAACTTCGCGTGAAACCCTCGAATCGGTTCCTTCCCCAAGAGTTAAAACTATGGGATTCAATTGGTTTGCCACTTACGTGACATTTTTAGTAGTCATTCATCATCTTTTTCTTTTTTTTATCGAAGCCTTCACTTTCCAGGGTTTTTTGATTACCTTGCTGCGGGTCATATTAAGCTCAGTATTATCAATCATATTAATAGTCCTGAGCCAGTTTTTAATTTTCAGGAATTAGCCCTTAATTCATCGAAAAGTGGACGTCTTTAGTAAACGCAAATATCTGGTTATAGGCTTGTTTTCACTGACAGCCTTTATTATTGTGTGCCGCTTATTTTATATTCAGGTTTTGGATTCTTCCTATAAGATTTCTGCGGCAAGCAATGTTTTGCGACGTGAAGTTAATTATCCTGCACGTGGAGTTATCTACGACCGTAATGGTAAATTACTTGTATTTAATCAGGCAGCTTATGATGTTTTGATTACGCCAAGAGAGGTAAAAGCCTTTGATACCCTTGCATTTTGCCATATTGTCGGTGTTGAAAAAGAAGAACTTGTCAACGAGATTATAAAAGCAAAGAATTATTCACGGTTCAAACCTTCGCCGGTTATCAAACAGCTCTCCTCTCAAACCTACGCAGTTCTCCAGGAACAACTGTTTAAATACCCCGGTTTTTATATACAGGCACGTACTCTGAGACAATATCCTGCCAAAATTGCTGCTCACGTGCTTGGTTATGTAGGTGAGGTAGATCAAAAAGCGATAGATGCGAATAAGTATTACGAAAATGGAGATTATATCGGAAGGAGCGGGATAGAAAGAGCATACGAGGATGAGCTGCGGGGAGTTAAAGGAATTTCGTATAAAATGGTCGATGTTCACCAGATGGTCAAAGGTTCATTTGAACTGGGTCGGCTTGATACAGCAGCTGTAATTGGCAAAAACCTGGTATCAACGTTAAATGCAGATCTTCAGGCCTATGGTGAACAATTATTAAGCGGGAAAGTCGGGAGTATAGTCGCCATTGAACCTTCAACGGGAGAAATCCTGGTCCTGGCCAGTGCACCAACATTTGATCCGGGATTGTTTGTCGGTCGTGAACGATCGAAAAATTATGCAAAGCTCTTAAACGACCCGAATAAGCCTATGTTAAACAGGGCTATCACCTCCTCATACCCTCCGGGATCAACCTTTAAACTTGCCAATGCCCTGATAGGTTTGCAGGACGGGGTTCTCCAAACAGTTCGGTTCTCTTGTTCAGGGCCTTCCTCCAAACCGATAGTATGCACTCACAACCATGAAACACCGCTGGGTTTGATATCTGCAATCCGCGAATCGTGTAATGCATTCTTTTGGCAGGCATTCAGAGCAGAGATCAACCATTTTCCAACCCCGGCTGAGGGGTTGGAAGCATTCCGTAACTCTCTGCTTGAGATGGGAATTGGGAAAAGGATCGGCGGGGATCTCTATGCCGAGAATTCAGGAAATGCTCCATCTGTTTCGTATTACGATAAAATTTACGGTCAGGGTGGATGGAATTCAATGACAATCAGATCTCTCTCCATTGGTCAGGGTGAATTACTTGTTACCCCGTTGCAGCTATCAAATATGGTTTCACTTATCGCCAACAGGGGGTACTATTTCGATCCCCACCTTGTCAGAAGTATACAGAATTACGATGGTACTCCTGATTCTTTGCAATTCGACAAACATACTGTTGCAGCAGGAAGGGAAAATTATGAAATGATCGTTGATGGTATGGAACAAGTTGTAGAAGTTGGTACAGCCAGGTTATCAGCTAAAGTCGACAGTTTAATCATTTGCGGAAAAACGGGAACCATTCAAAATCCTCACGGTGAGGCACACTCTGCCTTTGTTGCTTTTGCCCCGAAAATCAATCCCAAAATTGCAATTGCCGTCTATATCGAAAACGGTGTTTGGGGTTCACGTTATGCCGCACCAATTGCCAGTTTAATCATTGAAAAATACCTCAAAGGACGAATTGCCCCAGGAAGAAAACATTTTGAAGATGCTATGATTAATTCAGACCTGATATCCACGATGAAATTTACACCTGGAGATTGAAAGCAACTAATAACATATGGCTGAATCTCGACTGGACAACTGTCCTGCTCTACCTGTTACTGGCTATCCTGGGATGGCTTAACATTTATGCAGCTGTATACAGTGAAGAGCACCAAAGCATCCTGGATATGGGGCAAAAATATGGTAAACAGTTAATATGGATTGTTGCAGGACTTGTTCTGGCAG
>CAIOOC010000109.1 GCA_903859795.1 uncultured Bacteroidia bacterium | reverse complement strand
TAAGCTTAAATTGACTCTGGATTCCAGCCGTTTCTGTAAGTACGAGACAAATATTTATTGGCTTCAGGGAAATTTGTAATTTCCATTTTTGTTCCGTCATATTTCAATAAACGTCCTGACCTGAGAGATGCAGCATATAAGTTCACGGCTTCTGTGATCGGCAATGCATCTGTAAAACTTCCCGGACACTGTTTTCCAGACCTGCAGGCATCGAGAAAGAGCTGAAATCCGTTTCGATTTGCATCCTTAGGGGTGGTTAAGGACGCATCCAATCCCTTCATTCGCTTTTGAGGTAATAACCTTGGATTATCGGTATGAAATCCAGCCAGTATTTTTCCCTTATCGCCCACAAACATCATCCCTTCAGGTTCCAGTGCTTTTCCGTCTTCAAACAACTCTTCAGGCACCTGAGGTCGCATTCCGCCATCATGCCAGATAAGGTCAATGGCCGGACGAGTTCCTCTGGCAGGGTATTTGAACCGCACAGATGAAGCCATCGGAAAAGAGAAGTCATTTTTAATCTGGAAGGCCGTTGAATCTTTCAATCCGCAAACATGGCTCAGGTTAGGTTCCACAATCAAAGGTGATTCCAGATCTAGAGCCTTTAAAACAGACATAAGGCTATAATGACCCATATCTGCCATTGACCCACCTCCAAAATCGTACCAACCCCTGAAAACCATATTTGTATAATTCGGGTGATAAGGTCGGTTTGCTTCAGGACCAAGCCACAAATCCCAGTCAAAATCTTTAGGTACTGCCGGCGTATCATTTGGCAATGTGGGGTATTGCGGCCAGACTGGCCGATTCGACCAGTTGTGAACCTCGATAAGTTTCCCGATTTTTCCTTCACCAATCCATTTCATCACCAGTTCCATCGATCCGTTGTAATTCCATGGAATCAGGTGAGTTGTTACGTGGGGATTTCTCCGGGCAAGATCAATAACGCTTTTCCCTTCATGTAATCTGTTTGACAATGGTTTATGCAGGGAGATATGTTTCCCTCTTTTAATCGCCGCCGTTGCAATAAGACCATGGAGGTGATCGGGGGTCATAACTTTAACAGCATCAAGATCTTTCTCTTTCTCAAAAAGCTCCCTGAAATCGGAATATGCCTTGCAGCCATTGAACTTCTGCTCCTGTCTGAATTTCAGGTAAAATTCATCAACAATCGCTTTCCCATTATCCCGGCCACCTGGAATTATATTGTCTCCTCCCGGTTGCCATCCGGGATTATTCAGTTTTTTACGGATATCGTCCCTGAGCCCGTCTCTGCTCCAATCACAATAACCAATTGCCAATTTCTGAGGATCACAAACAGCAATAATCTGCAATTCAGGAATATCCAGTAAAGGGAGCAGTTCCCGCAATCCCTGTGTTCCAACACCTATATATGCAAGTGTTGTTTTGTCGTTGGGCGAAACTATTCCGTTTCCACCCATCACATGGCGGGGGACGATTGTGAAAGCTGCAGCTGCAGTAGTGACAGTTCCAACAAAAGTCCTGCGACTTACCTGGATACTACCTGGATTAACCTCTTCTTTTACATGTTGGGAATTCTCAGGTTCATTTGTCAAAATTGGGTTTTCCATACTAACTATTTTAAGTAAAAATATTATCAAATATCGTATTTACATAAATTACAGTTTCCAAAAAGTCCCAAAATATGCCACCAAAAGACCAAAACACCAAGGTTCACCAAAGTTTGAACTTTTGGTCCCTTTGGGAGGTTTGATGACTTGGTAACCATTTGTTATTTTATTATTTTTCAGAGCAGGCTCAATTATTGATAACCAAAATTAAACTTAATGAACCAGGAATCAAAGTATTTGAGGGAATATTTCCAGATGAAAAGAAAATAGCAAGTACCTGGTCGCTATTTGATATTCAGGACGATAAATCAGGTTTAGAGGGCGCTGACACAAACTGTTTACGAGACAGATGTATCAGCAATTCCCAAACAATAAGGGTGGGCAGGTATTTAGGGCATCGCAGGGAATAGTACAGAAAACAGTGTCTCAAAATATGAGATTTTTCAAAAAAAAGCAGGTACAATATTTTCTGAAGTGTTAGTCCATGGCAATTATCAATTATACATAAGTAATAATCTATTTAACCTTTATATGTGCAACCCATCCGCCATTGTCAGCCAATTTTACCTTCAGAACATCTCCCTGTTTTACCTGGTGATTTGAAATATTGAGATTTTTGGGTGAGATATTGGCGTCTTCAGCATCGGCCCAGATATCCATTGTAGATAACCCGGAATGAATAAAGTCAAGTTTAATTAAAACCTCCTTTCTTTTGCTGTTATTCATAACACCAATATACCATTCATCTCCTGACCGTTTTGCAATCGCTACAAATTCTCCCGGATAGCCGTCAATAAAGCGAATATCGTCCCAGGTTGTTGGAACTATATTCAGAAAGTCCGATCCGGGCTGATTCAGGATATGATCGGGGTGGTCACATACAACTGTCAGGGGACTCTCGTAAATCACAAACTTAGAGAGTTCTGCGGCACGGGTATTCCAGACCAGGGTAGGTGTTTGGTTTTTATATTGAGCCTTTGTTACATTCAGAAAACCACCAGGTGTATAGTCCATCTGTCCGGCGAGCAATCGGGTAAAGGCAAGTTTGACGTTGTGTTCGGGGCTCATTTTGTCGGAGAACTTATAATATTCGTTGCCCATAACCCCCTCACGTGTAATCATATTGGGATATGTACGTATAATTCCATCTGGTTTATAAGCTCCATGAAAATCAACCATCAGGTGATTTTCAGCCGCACATTTAATAATGTCGTGGTACCAGTTAACCATATCCTGGTCATCGCGATCCATGAAATCGATTTTGATTGCTGCAATACCCCATTTTTGGTAAATCGGAAATGCCTTTTTATACGCTGAATTACGATTCACATCGCTGTTGTATAGCCAAAGGATGATTTTAACATTTTTGGATTTTGCATACCGTATAATCTCGGCCATATCGATCTGTGGAGCCGCTTTCGTTATATCTGCTTCAGGGTCAGCATATTTTCCATACCATTGCCAGTCGACAAGCATATATGGCCATCCCATTTGAGAAGCAAAATCAATATATTGTTTGATTACCGGCATCTCCATTAATACTTCACCGCTCCACCAATGATCCCAGGCACTTATCCCCGGTTTAATCCAGGAGGGATCAGCAATGGCACACGGATCATTGAGATTCTGAACAATCTCAGATTCAATGAGCTTTCCCGGCGAATCACCAATCATAATTACTCGCCACGGGGTATATAAATCATCATCAAAACGGGCTTTTACCCCTTCTGCATCCTCTCCCGGCAGAGGAGCAAGTTTTGTTGTAAGGTTATTGGATTTGGCTTGGGTTCCGATATAAAAAGCAGGATAATTATCTATTTTTGACTCGGTTATCGCAACCCAGCAATGATTGCCATAGTCCATCAGAAATGGAAGTCCGGCAATTGTTTTATCAGATACATAACTTAACATCCGTTCCATGAATTCAGACTCCTGAGATGTGGAATATTTCCCGTATTCGACCACCCATGCTTTGGGATTTTCAGGAATATTAAAGGTTGTAAGCTCACGAGTGATCTGACGATGACCATTTTTTTCGCTCCGGAATAGTTTTGTCCTGAATGCAACTCCATCATTGTAGGAACGGAAAGTAAGTTCCATCTGACGCATAAGTCCGGATTTTTCCCTGATTAGAAGTTTTAATTCATCGCAGTTATCAGTTATTTCTTCATGTTTTGATTTAACAACGGGTTTCCAGGTTTCATTGACTACCCGTTCTTGTTGGTCAATTACGGAAAATCCATGATCCATTGGCGGTTCATTCTTAAACTCGAAACCAAGTACCGATTGTTGAATCACCTGTTTCCCGTTGAAGGTAACTGAATAACCGGGTTTATCCGAATTATTGATTGTTACCACAATTTTACGATCTGGTGATGTCACCTTAAAATTCTGTGAATAGCTCAGGGATGAAATAAGCAGAAACAGAAAAATTAGTTTTATACTACTGAATTCCATATAGTTAGTGTTAGTTTATCAAATTTGAAATTAGTTGAAATGAAATAGTGGAAATTTGTTGCAAGGATTGAAATTCAGGTCATGTTATCATTTTGTACCTGCATTTTTCAAAATCATAGGTATAAATCCCTTTTCCCGCCTAAAATCTCGCTATAATCGGTACGGAATTTATGTAAAAGATGAGATTTATTTTTAAAGTAATCCAGTGACTCTATTTCGCCTATCTCCTTCATTATTAAAGATTCTCCCACTTGCCGTGTTTCATCCGAGGCATAATCGCTCAGGTATTCACGAAATGTCAGGACAGCATTAAGTTTGCAGAATTTACCTTCATCACAGTGACTTAGCATACCCATAATTGTTTCCCCGGTCCTGCCGCAACGGTATCCTGCTGTACAAAAAGAGGCAATAAATCCCATATTGACCACCTCCTGAATTACTTCATCCAGGTTACGGGGATCTCCGATTGTAAATTGTTTCCTGTCGAGATCGAGTTCAGTCTTCTGATCGCTGTAGGCACCAATACCAATGCGTGTCGAAGCATCTGTTTGGGTACATCCCAATTTTAAAACCGATCTCTTGATTTCAGCTTTTTCGCGAGCCGTAACAATAATCCCTGCATTAGGAACGGAGAGTCTTAAAACTGCAACCAACTTTTTAAAGTCTTCATCTGAAACATTCCAGGGCGAATCGGATGACAAGTCTGAACCTGATGCCGGCGTCATGCGTGGAAACGAAATTGTATGAGGACCGAAGCCAAATCGCTTTTCAAGATCCAACGTGTGGTAGAGCAATCCCATAACTTCAAAACGCCAGTCATATAATCCGAATAGAGCCCCGATTGCAACATCTTCCAATCCTGCATCCAGCGCACGGTGAAGAGCATAAAGCCGCCACTGGTAATCACCTTTAATCGTGTTGGCAGGATGAACTTCCCCGTATGTTTGATGATGATAGGTCTCCTGAAAAACCTGATAGGTACCTATTCCAGCCTCTTTGAGCCTCTTAAGTTTAGCAATCTCCATTGGAGCAGCATTGATATTGACCCGCCTGATAGACGAGGGTCGCCCGGAATGAGGCGCGTCCTCCTGAACACTGTAAACCGCCTTGACGGCATCAATCATATAATCGATATCAGAACGTTGATGTTCACCAAAAACCAGTATTAGCCGTTTATGCCCTTCCTTTAAAACTGATGAAGTCTCCCGCCTGATCTCATCCATCGAAAGGATTCGTCTTACCTCACGGTTATTTGCCTCACGAAAACCACAGTAGGCACAGTTGTTTATACAGAAATTTGAACAATAAAGCGGTGCAAAGAAGACAATCCGGTTATCGTATACCTTTTTCTTTACCGCGAGCGCCGTTTTAAAAACCTCATCCCACATTTCCTCTGAGGTGACATTGAGTAACGCCGCAGTCTCATCGGGAGACAAAGTCTTTACCGACAACGATTTTTGCAGGATATCCCGAATCCGTATTGGATCAGGATCACTGTTTTTTGCAAGTTGTTCGGAGATAGCGTATTCATTAATAAAATCCACGCCATCAACAAGATACTTGTCAATCTCTTGTCGTTTAATAATGTTCTTAACCCAATTAACAGACGTAAGTTCTTCGTTCATTTTTATCATTCTTACAAGACAAAGATAGCCAAATGAGCACCATATTATTCAACTATTTATTGAATAACGAGAATGATTCGAAAGTCTTAATTACTGGTTTCAGTTTTTGTACCTTCATCACAGATTTTAAGATGATCTTTATCGTTCAAAAAATCAGAATCCAATATCTTTTAAATTATATTACTAATTAAATATCAAATACTTAAGCAGGAATAATGACTAAAAATAAGCTGATTAGCAAAACTGAGACATTTGTAAAAAAGGTTCTGGACGGGGATGGTTCTGGTCACGACTGGTGGCATATTCATCGCGTACGGAACACTGCATTGTTCATTTCGGAAAAAGAAGGGGCCAATTTATTTGTGGTCGAACTTGCAGCATTGCTCCATGACATTGACGACTGGAAACTTACGGGGAATGCAGGATCAATTAAAAATGCACATGGTTGGCTTAAAAAATGTGGTGTTGATCAGGATGTTACCACCAAGATTTGCACAGTGATCGAAGGTGTTGGTTTTAAAGGTGCCAATGTCGACACAACAACATCAGACAGGGAATGTGCCGTGGTTCAGGATGCAGACAGACTCGACGCAATGGGTGCAATTGGAATAGCACGTACCTTTGCTTACGGAGGAAGTCGCGGAAGAGGGATTTATGATCCTTCGGTGCCGCCAGTACTACACAATAATTTCGACGAGTATAAAAAAAGTAACGCACCAACTATCAACCACTTCTACGAAAAATTATTACTATTGAAAGAACAGATGCAGACAAGAACAGGGAGAGCCTTAGCAGAGCAGCGACATGAATTTATGCTTCTGTTTCTTGATCAGTTTTATGCTGAATGGAAAGGAAATAATTTTTAAAAGAATTATACATAATTGTTTCATTTTCCTCAAAATATTATGTAACTTTGATATGTTACTTAACATTCGAAATCCTAATCCGTATCTGCTTCCTGCTGTTATAGCATAATTTATTCTTTTTTTTTTGCTGTAATTTATTATCAAAAAATCTTATTTCCGATGAAAACAACGATTTTTTCGTTAATTCTTCTGGCAGGATTAATTCTTGTCGGATGTGCTCCTAAGCACCCTAAGATTGGCCTTCTTCTTCACAGCTTTGACGCTCCCCGGTGGCAAAACGATCAGCGTTACTTCGTCGATGCGGTGAAACAAATGGAAGGAATTCCAATGGTTCTGGTTGCCAATAATGACGCCAAAAAACAATTATCACAGGCTAAGGAGCTCATAAGAAAAGGTGCCATGGTTCTGGTTGTAATTCCTGTTGACCAGGCAACTGCTGCCGAGATCGTTAATTTGGCTCATAAAAAAGAGATCAGGGTAATCGCCTACGACCGGTTAATCAATAATTGCAGACTAGATTATTATGTTTCAACCGACAATGTTCGAGTGGGAGAAATTCAGGCTCAGTACCTTACGAAAATTAAACCAAAAGGAAATTATGCCCTGATTGGCGGACCTCCAAATGACAACAATAGCCGCATGCTTTATATTGGACAGATGAACATTTTACAACCTTTTGTTGAACGTGATGAGATTAAAATTTCATTCCGTCAATTTGCAAATGCATGGACGCCGGAAGAAGGATACCGTCTGGCAAAAGCTTGTCTGGATAGCACTGCAAATAAAGTAGATGCCATTATATGTGCAAATGATGCCATGGCCATGGGCGCAATCAAAGTTTTGAAAGAGAAAGGTTTGCTAAAACAGGTTGCAGTTGCTGGGCAGGACGCTGATATGGCCAATGTCCAGGAAATAATGAAAGGAAATCAGGCTGTGACTGTATTTAAAAGGATAAAGACAATGGCTTCGACTGCCGCTGAAATTGCTATGCACCTGGCAAAGGGTGAGCAGGTTGATCCCTATCTTTCAACTATAAGCAATGGAGAACGTCTGGTTCCATCCTATCTAGTTGATGCTATAGCTGTTAACGAAGGAAATGTGGAGATGACTGTAATTGCTGAGGGGAATTAAAGCTCCGTAAAGTTTCGTTAAAGTAATTGAATATTGTTCTCCATGCAACTGGCAATTGGCAACTTGCAAGTGGCAAAATTTATCGTGATTAGATTTTTCATTTCAGATTGAAGTTAGGGATAAAAGTCGAATCGTTACAGATATTCGAGCCATTCGCAAGTAGCTGCAAGCTAGCCGCAAACTTATAGCAAAACGAAATCTTAATTACCCATACAGATCGTCATAGTGCGATCTATTCCAGACCCTCCGGAAGATTTTCGGCAGCATAGGTCAGTTCTTCGTACCATTGTGAGCCATAATTTCGGATTAGCGGCTCCTTAAGGTACCTCCATAATGGCAGACTTTGGCTTTTGCCACATATTCTACCGGGTCTACATATATCAAGCTGCTGATAATTAACCGCTTCAAATCGTTTATACGCAGTAATACGGATTGGGAAGAGGTGGCATGAAACCGGTTTGCGGAATATGGTCTTCTTGTCAAAATATGCCCGTTCAATCGCGCACTTGGTGACCCCCCTTTCATCTACAAAGGTATATACGCACTCATTATTTCCTACAATGGGAGTAACCAGATCACCATCAGAATCCATAACCGAAAATCCTTGTTTGAGTATTTCCTGTCTCTTT
>CAIOOC010000108.1 GCA_903859795.1 uncultured Bacteroidia bacterium | reverse complement strand
TTGTACAATCCTAAAGATAAGAGGGGGCTAGTTTTCCTTACTAATGGAGACATAAATGATGATCGGGTGACTTGGAGGAAAATTATTAACGGTGTTTATAGTAAAGTATTTTGAGATTATTTGAGAAGGAGGCTGCAGCTAATAAAGGCTATAACAAATGACGGGGTTGGAAACATAATTGAAGCTTCGTCGCTCCCATCATCATTCTTGTTGGTTGTCAGCTAAGTACCATGCAATCCGCCACTTGTCATAGCCTCAGTCGTTAATGTTTAGTACAAGAAACCGCACTAAAATATTTTTTGTTTCCTAATTAAGAAACATCTATATTTGTACTAACTTTTACAATATGACCGGAAAATTTCAGGTTAAATTTTTGGAAGACGCTGCCGAATTTTTAGAAAATCTCGATGAAAAGGCGAGAGAAAAAATTTACTACAACATTCAAAAGGCCAGATTTTCTAATAACAAAGAGCTTTTTAAAAAACTGAAAGGTGAAATTTGGGAGTTCAGGACCTTGTTTAATAAAAAGCACTACAGGCTTTTTGCTTTTTGGGACAAGACAGGAAAGGATGAAACAGTTGTTATATCAACACACGGAATAATTAAAAAAAGTGACAAGACACCACCTGGAGAAATTGAGAAGGCAGATGATTTGAGAATGTTATATTTTGAACAAAAAAGTCACCAATCATGAAAAAGGAACCACTGAAAACATACAGTTTGGAAGAAATGTTGGATAAACATATTGGTAGTCCAGGAACTCCAAAGCGTGAAGCATTTGAAAACGAACTAAGACTTGACCTGCTTGGAGAAGCAATCAAACAAGCACGTAAAGACAGAAACCTGACACAGGAACAACTTGGACTTCTTGTCGGTGTTAAGAAAGCACAAATTTCTAAATTAGAGAACAGCTTGACAGATGCCAGGTTTGAGACAATAATCAAAGTTTTTAAGGCTTTAAATGCTAAGGTCAATTTCAATGTTGAGTTGCTAAATCAGAATGTAAAATTAGCTTAATCAACCAATAACTTGGCGTAAAAAATAGAACTTCAAGTGTCTGCACAATCCGACAGGAAGTCCAGGTTGCACCATATCCACTGCGCAAGCCCGATTTTATGTAAACGTATAATCTGGTTATGTGATTATTTAATTTACCTAAACCCGATCCTCTTCCGAAATTTATTTTAGAAACTTCTCGCGCCGCTGAAGATTGGTAAGGCCTCCCAGAAAAAAGATAACGCTTGAAATCGCAAGAAACAACCTGTTTTTCTGTGAAATCTGGGCCCAGATCATCTCATTCATTTTATCGGGAATAGAATAAGGATTATGAAAAACATTCCATTGAGTCCTATCAAGGGCATCACTAAACATCAAAAGCAGAACACCGATAATTATCATGACTACGGCTGTTCCATTTCCGTTCTTAACCATTGTCGAGACTAAAAAGGCGAGTGTTCCCAGAAAAAGGACCGGAAACATCAACTGCCACGACATCTCGAAGACAGGGAAAGGGGTTAATCCATAATAACCTACCCAGCAAAAAAGGTACAGAAAAAACCAGGTCAATAAAAAGATCATCACCAGACGAACCATCCATACTTTATAGCGGTAATCGGGAATTCCAAAAAGAATTTCCAGAATCCTGGTATCTGCATCGCTTTGGATTCCAAAGACTGTAGGGTAAAATACCAACAGAATACCCGGGAAGAAAAGTATTGCGTAAACCGAGGAGGAGTCATACCCTGGAACATTAAATACCACATTGATAGATAGCAGAATAAAGAATACTAGGGCCGCAATCACGAACCAGATAAACCTTCCGGCAAAAATGATTTTAAGGTTATACCGGGCCATTTTATAGATCAGATCGACCCAGAAATAGAGGCGGCTATGTTTGGAAAATATTTTGGTTGATTTATCCATGTTGAATATATTCAGTTATTTACATTTTAATCAGGTTTTTATGTAGAGACAAGGCAGTGCCTTGTCTCTACACACCTACCCAGTGCCTTGTCTCTACACACCTGCCCAATGCTTTGACTCTACAATCACTCTTATAATTTATTAACCTTAATTCCCTTAAGCAGACACAGATACGCCTCTTCGAGCACAGGTTTTACAGGAATGGCATCTTCCGATGGCTTGTCTGCAGATAGGAATCTCAGCTTGATGTTGTCACCATCTCTCATATGGTGGACAACCCTGTCCTTTGCCGGGAAGGCATCAAAATCTCGCGCCGGAATCGTATATTGCCATACTAACCCCTCGGCAAGTTTTACCATATTGGCCGGATTCCCTGCATAATGCAGTTGGCCACGGTTGACCACTGCCACCTGGTTACAGGAGCTCGATATATCTTCGATAATATGAGTCGAAAAAATCACTACCCTTTCACGGCTGAGCTCGACCAGAAGGTTCCTGAACCTTATCCTTTCACGCGGATCAAGACCTGCAGTCGGTTCATCGACAATGAGTATCCTAGGCAAATGGAGCAGGATCTGAGCAATACCAATCCGTTGTTTCATTCCTCCTGAATAGCCTCCAATTTTATCATCCTTACGATCCCACAGATGAACCGAAGACAACACATATTCAATGCGGGTAGATCGTTCCACCGGATTAGTCAGCCCTTTAAGAATGCCCTGGTAATCAAGAAACTCATAAGCAGACATATTCTCATAGGAGCCGAATTCCTGGGGAAGATATCCTATCAGACCCTGTAATTCTTCCCGTTTTACCTGGGTATCAATTCCATTAATCCATACTTTTCCATAGCTTTGCTCGTAGATTCCGCAAATAATACGCATCATCGTCGACTTACCGGCGCCGTTAGGACCCAATAACCCGATCATTCCCGTTTCAATTTCGAGTGAAACTCCCTTCAGCGCCTTGAAAGCATCCCTTTTCCTGCCAATCAACGGCATCTGCTCAACTAATTTAAAGAACACTCTTCTTGATCTGGCAAACCTACCCTGCAACCTTTCAATGTTAACATTCTGGTTGTAAAGCATATCGGCTGTTTTTTGAATGGAAAGGGCCAGATACCACAATATTCCAATCATTATAACTGAACCAACCGATCTCCATTTCAAATAAAAAAGGATAAGAAAAATCAAAGGCAAAAACCAGAAGATCATTGTGTATCCCCCATTGGATATTTTATCTGCCCATTTTAGGCTGGCTTTCTCCCTCTTATATTCAAGATATTCCCTTATTGGACCCCAAAGAAACAGTGATAAAAAGAAGATGATATGGGCCATAATAAACATATATAACCCATTTTTCAGGTAACCGAAAGTAAAATAGAACAAGAAACCAAGTAAGGGTAATTCCCACACAAAGTCATCGAAATCGCTCCAGTGACGGTAATATTTAATTTGACCGGCTCTTTCCCTGATATTCCGGTTCCCGATCCATTCCCGTTGGAACCGACTCCCCCAGTCATAAATTTTTACCAGGTTCTGAACTGTTATATGAATCGGTTCGGCAGGATCGATTACAGACTCTTTTGCCTTGCGCAAGCTGTTCATGATAAACCATGTAGTTCCTGGAACGACAAGTACAATGGCTATCATGTCGAGCATCTGCCAAAGGAAAGCATCTACGCGGGTATAAATAAGAAATATTCCAAAAACCATTAAAACTACCTGGATAATCCTTGTTCTGAGCGATAATCCCTTCATCCAGGTGATTGCATTTTGAAGACCAAAATAGAAAGTTGGAATAAATATCAACGTCAGAAGTGTGCTCATACTCAAGCCCCCGATTACAGTAATTGCAAATGGGGCTCCAATGGCTCCAACATATTCATTATCACCCATTGCCAATGGCAGCATAGCCACTATCGTGACAATAGCAGTAATTAATATTGGCCGTATACGCGACATACCGGCAAGAATTAGTGCCCGCTCAGTCCGGAATCCCCGTTTCCGGAGAATATTGGTATAGTCGATCAGGATAATCCCATTATTGACAACAATGCCAATAAGTATAATAAACCCGATAAGGGTATTTGCACTAAAGAGTGAATTCCCTGTAAGGATAAGAGCTACGAATGACCCAATCGCGGCCAGGGGAATAGAGAACATCAGTACAAACGGGGTAGCCAGGGACTCAAATACTGAAGCAAGAATCATGAAGATCAGGATAAATGCTGCCAGAATCAGGAAATAGAAATCCTTGAGCTCATCCTCTTCGTGAATCACCTGGACAGCAACACCGGCAGGTAATTTGTAACTTTCAACAACCCTGTCAACCTCCTGCCTGTAAGTTGTCAGCAAATCTTTCGAGTCCTGGGCTGCTGCAACAAACGAATAAGTCACTTCGATCTGCTTTTCGCGGTTAACACGGGTAATGTTAGCTGCACCTGATGAATATATTATTTCACTGATATTTTGAAGTTCGTGTAAACCGCCTTTTGTATCGGGAACGGGCAGATTCCGAAGATCATAAATGGTGCGCGGCTTTTTCTGCTGTTCAAGGGTTGTCCCAAGTTTGGGCATCTCTTTGATGATGATATCATATTCATCCGTCCCTTGTTTGAACTTGATATTGGTGTTTGTTTCCTTACTAAATGAATTGAGCTCACCCGCGATTCCGGCAAGGGAGATATCGTTCTCATTCATGGTTAACGGATGAAATCTCAGGTGGACCTCAGGGCGATTATCGGAATAACTGACCCGTACCCTGTTCATCGACTCGAGTGATTCGAGGAAATACTGAAGATCGCCTGCAACATTTTTCATCACATCAAAATCCTGGCCCTTGATTAAGATGCGTTCCTGATTTGCCCCGACACCAAGCATTTTCATCATACTTCCTGTTCCCCCGGAACTCTGACGCCCCCCTGCCCCGCCACCACCACCTGAACTGGTGGTTGTTTCAGAAGCATCGGCAATATCAATAACAGCTCCTGGTATATTCTCAACCCTTTTCTGAACATCATCTCTGATCTGGGCTATCGTTCTTTTACTGGTTTTCTTAAAATTCTCCTTCAATAACACGTTAAGGGTAGCATTTTCCAGCTGTATATTGCTTGTAATATCTTCCTTTTCAGGAATAGTATCTATTCTGCTTTCAATCTGCGATACAATCTTATCAGTTGCCTGAATAGATGAACCAACCGGCATTGTTACACTAATCCGGAATGCGTTGGTTTCGACTTGCTGAAGATTATTCATACTTACCGCAAGACAAAGAAAGATTGTTACGAAAAAAAAGATCAAAACACCGATGATTGTCTGGGCTGGCTTCCGTAATGAATATTTCATCAGCATCACATATGCCTGAACCAGCTTATTCCTGGTTGAAACTACGTTAAAGCTAAGATCTTTGCTGCTTTTTCTCTTTAGAAAGGAATAAGCCATCATTGGAACAAGCATTACTGCGACTAGCAAAGAGATTGAAAGTGTAGATATTATAGATACCCCAATATTTTTTCCCAAAAGGGTAATCAGGAAATTACTGGAAAAAAGAAACGGGAGAAAAACAGTTATCGTACAGAGTGTAGAGGAAAAAACCGACCGCCAGACCTCAGTGGTACCCTGTACAACTGCATCCCGGGGAGACTTCCCAAGTCCGCGAAGCCGATATATGTTTTCAAGTACGACTACACTATTATCGAGCAGCATCCCTACTGCAAGCGCTATTCCCACCAGGGTCAGACTATTGATTGAAATGTCGGCACCATAGAAAAAATTGAATGCTGTAAGTACAGAGATGGGAATTGCAAGTGCGATGATAGAGACCAATTGAAAGTTCTTCAGGAATATCCAGAGTACCATAATCGCCAACAGCCCCCCGATCAATGCGAGTTCCCCGATCTGGTTCAGGTTTTTCTCCATTGTATCCGCGGCATTATTTTGTACCTTGATCTGAATATCCTTGGATGCCAGCGTCTTGTTTAACCTGGCAATTGCAGCCAGCGTGTTGTGCGACAGATCGATTAAATTCGACTGTGCATCATTTACAAGAGTGATGGATACAGCATTTTTGCCATTTACCCGCGAATAGGAGGTCTCCTCCTTGGTCCCGAAATAGACTTTTGCGACATCTTTCAACAGAATAGGTCCGGTGGCAATCACAATATTACCAATCTCTTTCAGATCATCGAACTCGGAGGTAACCTGAACAACGAACTCTTTTTTTGCCTCGTACACATTTCCAGCGAAAGCTCTGGCCTTATAATTCGATAATAATTTGCTCCTGATAGTCGCCGCGGTGATATGATAGGCCTGACAAACATCCATATCGAGCCGAATCTCAATCGATTTCTCATGTCCACCGAAAACATTAACTCCGGCAATACCATCGAGATTCTCCAATTCTGTTTTAATTTTGAGATCGGTGATATTTCGAACACGGTCAACATCACCACCACCCAGCACCTGAAGTTGCATAAACTGGTTCTTCATCTGGTTGAGGTCAACCTTAACCACGGTTACCTTAAACTGTTCAGGAAGCGACGCCTTGATCTCGTCGACTTTTTCCTGTACTTTAAGATAGGTATATTTAAAATTGATGTTTTTGTTGAATTCGACCATGATAGATCCCTGACGTGACTCAGCAGTTGATTCCATATTCTGGATTCCCTGCAGAGTGCCTATAGCACCTTCCAGCGGAACGATTGCCTGGCTCTCCATGTATTTCGGGTCGACCTCGAGCTGACTCGAGATCTGAACATAGAGCATTGGAAGTTCTGCATTAGGAAACAACTCCATAGAAAGATTTTTCCATGAGAAATATCCCATCATGCTTAATCCGAAGAAAAGCATGCTGATCAGAACCTTTCTGTTTATTATAAAATTCATTATTCGTCTTGTTTCATCTGTATATAATTTGCTTTTTAGCGGCCAGATGGAATTGCCATAAAGAAATATTCATTTCGGATGGCAATATTCTTATTCTGGCAATTTCATTGGCTTGTTACTGGTCATCAGGTCATAGACACACGGGATCACTAACAGCGTTAGTAAGGTACTTGTAACCATCCCCCCGATTACGGCATAGGCCATTGGTGAACGCAATGATGCACTTGCCCCGAAACCAACGGTCAGAGGAAGTAAAGCGATAATTGTAATAATACTTGTCATCAGAATAGGTCTGAGCCGTTGCTGGCTTCCCAGCGAAATAGCAAGTCGTTTTTCCAGACCACTCCTTCTCAATTGATTAATCCGGTCAATCAGAATTATCGAATCGTTAACGGCAATTCCTCCTAACATAATGATGCCGATAAGTGCCATAATATTAAATGTCTGCCCCATTATAAAAAAGAGCAGAATTGTTCCGACAATTGCAAACGGGATTGTCAAAAGGACGATCAGCGGATGAATCAAAGACTCAAACTGACTGGCCAGAACCATATAAACCAACACGATTGACAATAGTAACGCAAAGCGCAGAGTTGTCATCGACTCTTGTCGCTTTTGTTCCTCTCCGGCTACCTTGATCGAATAATCGGCCGGCAAGATTATTGGTGCAATTTTGGCTTGCACCTCAGCAATTACCTTATCGAGCGGTTTATTTTTATCCAATTCCGCCATTACCTTGCCAATCCGGCTCTGGTTCCGCCTGTAGATTTCGGTCGGAGCAACAGTTTGTTCCAGCTTAGCCACTTCGTATAATCTGATCACAGAGGTGCCGTTTTTAATGATCATATCTCCCAATGCAGCCACCCCAATCTTTGGAACATAGATTGTAATATCGCGCAGCTCACCCTCCTTATCCATCTGGCCGGCAGTCTCCCCTTTCAGTTTAGCTGTTACCTGGCTCACTATATCAGTCACAGCAAGTGAGTATGAACCGGCCCTGAACCTATCTACCTGGACATTTATTTCGGGATAACCGCCTTCCATATTCGTCTGAAGATTATATAATCCAGGAACATCCTTAACCGAAGTCTCTACCTGTTTAGTGATCTTTTTGAGTACATCCAGATCTGCCCCTCTGACCTCAACAACAACAGGAGCATCCTGCGTACCCAATATACTTTGAAGGGCAGTTTCATCCTGGGTAAAGGTTACTTCAAACTGGGGATTTCCAACATACCATTTTGCAATTGCAGCAGTTACCTGCGATGCCACATATGTTCCTTTTGGCTTCAGAATCACTTTTACCTGAGCCGTGTTTTCCCCTTCATAAACGGCGGTAGCCGATGTTGTTGTTCCTGTCGATGGACCTATTCTGGAATAGACTGACTCAAGATTATCACCCAGAAGTTCCCTGATCATATTCTCAAGTGACGCCACAGCTGTGGAGGTTCGTTGGAGCGAGGTCCCTTCCGCCATTTTCACATTTACGGTAAACTCTTTGCTGTCGCTTTTAGGCATAAACTCTGAACCGATATAAGGTATCAAAAGAAAAGACAAACCCATCAACAACAGTGAAATAACAGTTATCAGCCAACGGTGTGGAAGTAGCCTTGAAATAAAATTTCCGTAACCCGCAAATTTTGCACCTTTGGGTGCCTGTATTCCCTTCTTCCTAAAAAACTGATGATATAACATCGGAATCAGGAATATCGCTACAAAAAGCGATGAAAAGTGCGAGAATGCCACCGTCCATGCCTGATCTTTAAACAGTTCGCCGGATGCCCCATGAATATAGACAATCGGCAGGAACACCACGATGGAGGTCAGCGTCGAAGAGGTGATTGCGCCACCCACTTCCGCCGTTCCAACGATGGCAGCTTCCTTGGCTGACATTCCAAGTTCATGATTTCGGAAAATATTCTCCATCACCACAATTGCGTTGTCCACCAACATCCCCGCTCCCAATGCAAGTCCGCCAAGGGTCATGATATTCAACGATAAATGATTGAAATACATCAAATTGAATGTCGCAATAATTGAAATCGGAATTGCAAGACTCACAATAAGCGTAGTGCCTATCTTTCGAAGAAAAATAAACAGGATAAGTATCGCGAGAATAATTCCTATCAACATTGTATTCTGCACTTCATCAATTGCAGTGCGGATAAAAGTACCCTGGTTTGTAACAAGGGTGAATTTATAACCCGGAAGAGCCTTTGTAATGCTAACCAGCGCCTTTTGAATGTCTTCAACTGCCTTTACAGTATTGTAACGTGTCTCCTTAAAAATTGATAAGGCAAGACACCGCACACCATTAATCCGGACAATGTTAACCGGTTCTTTGTTTGCAAAACTGACAGCTGCAACATCGCGCAGGTAAGTGGCTGATTTTTGAGCTGTTGTGCTGCCAGCGACAGGTGATTGATAGCCAATAATCAATTTCTCAAAATCCTCTTTTTGCTGAAGAAGACTTACCCCTTTTACAACATACTGAAGACCGGTTTCGGTGATTGTGCCTCCCGAAATACTACGGTTGTAGGCCTGTATCTTTTGCGACAATTGATCTACAGTAATATTAAACGATTCAAGTTTATACGGATCGGTATCAATCCTGACCTCATTTTCCTCTACACCTGAAAGTTCAACATCTGCAATTCCTTCAAGCCGGACCAGCTCATTGCGGATATAGTTGGTGGCAACTTTGCGCAGTTCGTTCATATCCGTAATAGACTCGTGCGTAAGTCCAACTATAACTACCGGTTGAGTATTTGGGTCAAGTTGTGTGATCGTTAATGCATCGATCAGGGTATTCTGAGAAAAACTTGTGAGTGCCTTCTGAAGATCGAGGAAGGCTTCATCCATATCCTTATTCCAGGCGTACTCGACGGTTACCTGTGCCGAGCCGGTCCTGGAAATCGACGAAACCTCCATAACACCACTTTGACGAATGGCCACAGCCTCCATCTTTTCGATAAACATCTTCTCCATCTCTTCAGGAGGCCGTTCACCCGATTTTATCTCGACAAAAATTCTCGGAGAAGTAAGGTCAGGGAACAGATCAATTCCTAATTTCTGGTACGATATTACTCCCAGGAGCAAGATCCCCATTATGGCCATTAATACTGTTACAGGATAATTGACTGCAAAAGAAGTCAGTTTTTTCATTAGCAATTGCTTTTATAATTTATTGTTCCCCCTGAAGCTAATCCCAATATTCAGGCATTGAATCCGAAGAGGAAAGGCTGTTAGGTTTTTAGGCAGTAGACTGTTAGGTTTATTCGCTATTACAAATTAAATTCCTTGTCCTGGTCCTAATGTTCTAACCCTAAAGGCCTAAATCCTCATAGCCGAATAGTCCAAAGCCTATTAGCCTATTGATTAATAATCTTCACTTTTGAGTTATTCCGAAGTGTTTCAAATCC
>CAIOOC010000107.1 GCA_903859795.1 uncultured Bacteroidia bacterium | reverse complement strand
TTTAAAAACACTTGTAAAAAATACTTCACTCAGGGATATTATTTCACAACATTTCTTCAAAAATACGCCGACCTTTTTCGCATTAAGCTATTTTTCCTTATACCTTGATTATTTCTACCCTAAAGGCGGAGTAGGAAAATTATCGGAAGCCTTGAAAACCAAAATAACAGAATTGGGAGGAGAAATAAAGACAGAGACAAGAATTATCGAAGTGATGGCTGATAAATGTCTTCTAAAGGACCAAAAAAATATCACTTACAGATATGACAATCTTATCTGGGCTGCTGATTTAAAAACGCTCTATAAAATTACAAAAACTGAAGGCTTATTGCCCAAAATCAAAATACGATTTGAGGATACAAAAAGCAAAATTCTGAAATATCGGGGCGGAGATTCTGTGTTTTCCTTATTCCTGGAAGTAGATGAGCCGCTTGAAAGTTTCAGGAAAATCGCAAATGGCCATTTCTTCTATACCCCCGCAAAGATAGGTTTAGGTGAAACTCACAGGGGAGAGCTTAATTATCTGCTGGCCAATTTTGAGACCTTTGAAAAAGATCAAATCCTGGCCTGGCTGGACAAATTTACCAGATTAAATACTTACGAAATTTCTATTCCAGGACTTAAAGATCCCGATTTGGTGCCTCCTGGTAAAACCGGTATAATTATCAGTTTCCTTGCAGAATATGATTTGTTTGACAAAATTCAAAAAAAAGGCTGGCTTGATGAGTTTATTCCGGAAATTGAGAATCGTGTTTTGAGAGTGATATCTGATTCTGTCTACCCGATGTTAAAAGATAAAACAATTGCTCACTTTTCGTTTACTCCCTTAAGCATTGAAAATAGAGTTGGTAGTTCTGAAGGAGCTATTACCGGGTGGTCATTTCAAAAATATATGCCGGTAATAAACAAAATTCAGAACTCCGATCGCTCAGTTCTGACGCCAATACCTTCAATTTATCAGGCGGGTCAATGGGCTTACAGCCCTGCAGGTGTCCCAATGTCAATCTTAACAGGTAAACTTGCTGCTGACAAAGCATTAAAACAATTCAGGAAGATCCGAAGCAGTTAATTTTCTGAACCGTGATGATTAAAATGATTAATCCCAATACTTTAAAATGATAACAGTTAGGTCTGTTTCGAAATCTTTCGGAAATATTGATGCCGTAAAGAATGTCAGTTTCACTATTGACAAAGGAGAGATCTTTGGCATTTTAGGTCCAAACGGTGCTGGAAAATCAACAATTGTAAACATATTAAACACCTTAGTTAAAGCTGACAAGGGTGATGTCATAATTGACGGGGTCAATACAAAGAACGATGGTGATACTTTAAAATTGATGATGGGTGTGGTTCCCCAGGAAATTGCATTATACGAAGAGTTGTCGGCATATGAAAACATGATGTTCTGGGGTGGATTGTATAATATTCCAAAACCGGAACTTAAGATGAATGTTAATAAAACTCTCGAGATTGTTGATTTAGTTAACAGGAAGAATGACAGAATCAAAACTTTTTCAGGAGGAATGAAACGCAGGGTCAATATTGCCTGTGCATTATTGCATAATCCCAGAATATTAGTGTTGGATGAACCTACAGTTGGTGTTGACCCTCAAAACAGAAATCATATTTTTGAGGTCATAGAGAGATTGAATAATGAAGGGATGACAATTATATATACAACTCACTATATGGAGGAAGCGGAACGATTCTGTGATAAAATTGCCATCATTGATGTCGGACGAATTATTGCACAGGGTACGTTGAAAGAGTTGAGGGAGATAAGTGATGTCAGGGATCTGTTGACTATTAAACTGGCGGATGTAAATAGTGAAACAATTAACCGGTTAACATCAGAAAATCCATTATTAAGGTTTGACAATGCCTCCGGCTCCCTAAAAGTGGAATGCGGAAATATTAACAATGATATTCAGATAATAATGAACCATGTTCAAAACGCCGGAG
>CAIOOC010000106.1 GCA_903859795.1 uncultured Bacteroidia bacterium | reverse complement strand
GTTAACCGTCTGAACAGCCTCATCTGCCATAATTGGAAGAGGACTATTTTCGGTGAGCCAGGCCATATCATCGACTGAATGTTTGCTCATTGGTTGCTCGACAAAAACCACACCCTGAGTTGCAAGCCAGTTTATCATATCAAGTGCCATCTGTCTATCCTTCCAGCCCTGATTTACATCAACACAAATTGGGGTATTCGTCACGGAGCGGATAGTCTTAATCATCTCCTTATCGTTATCTCTGCCTAATTTAACCTTTAGGATCTTAAAGACACCAGCCTCATTAACTTTCTGCTTTACAACCTCAGGGGTATCCATTCCAATAGTAAAACTAGTATTGGGAGTTTTCGATGGATTCAATCCCCATAGTTTAAACCAGGGTTGTTTCAAAATCTTTCCGATCAAATCGTGTAAAGCGATATCAACCGAGGCTTTGGCTGCATAATTTCCCGTTGCAATACTATCAATGTACGATACAATATCTTCCATTTCAAAAGGATCGCTAAAAAGAGAGAGATCTACTTTTGAAAGAAATTCCGCTACAGACTGATGGCTTTCACCCAGATATGGAGGCATACTTGCTTCGCCATATCCTATAACCCCGTCATATTCGATCTCCGTCAGCATAACTGGTGTGGTTGTCCTTGAATTATTGGCAATTGTGAAGACATGCTTCAACTGCAATTCGTACGGACGATATCTTAATTTCATAAAGGCACCCGCTCCCCTTCTATTTCCGGCTGTAGATAACATTTTTCCCGCATGTGCAGATCCGGGAAGCATTAATGTACTTGTAATAAGACCACCAAACTTAAGAAATTTACGTCTGTTACTCATTTCAGGATTGTTTTATTTTACCGAATTTGGAACCAGCGGAAGAAGAATTAATACCAATTATGCATTTTTAATGGCCAATATCCCTGTTCAGGAGTAAATCCGATAATCCTTCGTGCAACTACTAAATTTGAGTTTAGCTCTTCATTAAAGTTAGCTTTACTCTTGTCAAGACTGTTAATATGAACACTACCAGATTCGTGAAGAACCTCACCATTTCCAATATACAATCCCACATGATTAACCCTGTATGGCTGTTTTGATCCAAAGAAGAGCAGATCTCCTTTTTGCAGGTTGTTCCATCCTGACTTTAAATCAATTTCCACTCCATGATGACTTTGTTGTGAAGCATCCCGTTCGACAATCAAACCGTTGAGAAAGCAGACAGTTTTAACGAATCCACTGCAATCCATTCCCTTTGAAGATGTCCCTCCCCAAAGGTAGGGAAATCCCATTAGTTGTTTCCCGCTAACAATCATCTTTTCACTTTTAAGGGAAACAGTGTCTTTCCATATATTAAAATTCATCCAATTCACTTTGGGAACATATCCTAACCTGCCATCGGGAAGAGAGACCATAATAGATTTCTGGTCTTGTGATTTCATCTCAACAATTGTACCGGCCACCAGATCGCTTAAGACCGTTTTCCCGGGACTGTCAGCAAAGATATTCCCGGCACTACCGGTAAAGATTACACGCTCTTTAGAACGCCATTGACCAATCTCTGAACGGCTCATTACCTGAACTGCCGATTTATTTGTCCAGCCCAGATAACGATCAGGGGTCTGAATTAAGACCCAGCCATCCCCATCTTTTAAAATGCGTACCGGAGTACCCATAATTGCCTGAGAAACCATCTCAGAAGAGTGAGCGGGTCTACTTCTCATATTTGCAACAGAGAGAGTGATCAAACCCCAATTCTTTTCGATCTGAACTGTATCAGGAAGCAGGGTAACGCTATCGATAATTGTAATTCCTTTGTTTTTAAGCAACTGTAATATTTCATCTTTTGCTTCGGAAAACATTGATTCCCCTCTTAAGACCATTTCGTCCCCTTTGGTACTAACCAGATTAAAATTACAGATGCCTATCCGCTTGTCCGGTAACCAATGCCTCGAAATACTGTCAATTTCACTTTGTAACGGCTCAACGGACCTTGATTCACAACCGAGTAATACAGTCAGCAAGGCAAATGATATAGAGTAAATATGATTCATTTTTAAAATTCATTAGGTGCATGACTTCGATATAAATACAAAAATAACATTTATTGAAACTGATTAGGTTTTGAGGATAGGATTTAAATCGAACTAATTATAAGTAACATCTAAATGGTAATCCCATTGATTAAAGTAAAGGTTTCCGCCACGCCATTCCACTTCGCCCCTCTGGAAATCATAAGGTTCACTGCGTGCAAATTTCTTATTTGGAACAAACGGGCTTCCAATTCCGTCATTAACAATTAACCTGTACGAATCTATTCCACTAATATAAAACTCTTTCTCATGATTATTTGGCGATTTCTGGAGGTTAAATGACATGTCGAGAGGCACCCAGCCAATCCCGTTGTAGTATACTTCGCTCCAGTCGTGCAGGTTTACAGCATTTGGATGCATCATCCAACCACTTTGCCATTTTACAGGAATTTGCTGATATCTCGCCATGGCAATAAAGAGTAAGGTTTGCATTCCGCAGTCTCCTCTCCTATTCTTCAGAACATATCCGGGGATAAAAGGAATAATCGAATACTCAAGTGCACCTGTCCAGATTATGTGATCATTGATCCAGTAATAAATTTTCTTGACCTTATCTACAGGATCTGAAATACCAGCTACGATGCTATCTGACAAATGTTTGATTTCAGGCGTAAAAACGATCTGAGGGTATTGTTCCCGGGTATAATTTTTATATATCGCTGAATTCTGATCATAAGGAACTATTTTTACATTATTAAGATCAAAGTACTGTGCCGATGAAGTATACTCAAATTGGAGTTCAAATATTGTCGGTTTACCTTTTGCTGCTTTTTGTTCAAGATAAACTGAACGCTGATTACAGGAATCAGGTGCAATAAAATTTGATTCAGGATTCGTCTTAAGAAGTTTAACCTCTTTCTGACGAAGATTATTTTCGTGTGGCCACGGGAGCCAACAGCGAATAGTTTCGCCATCAGGAACTACATCAGGAATAACTGTCAATAGGTATTGAACCTTCATTTTGACTGGAAGAACAGGTTTGCCTGTACCTTTGGTTGCTGCAATTACTTTTTGTGAATGTTTAAGACAGAATATTGATTGTGAATCAATGTATTGTTCATTGGGTTGGGAAACCAATCTACTTTTAATGATTAATTTAAGATTGGATACCGCACGTTTGAAGTAACGCTTTTCACCATCTATAATCCGGAATTCAAGCCAGTTATTTTGTTCCCACATATCCCTTTCTACCTGTGAATATTTCCCACATTCTTTCTTAAGAAGTATTTCAATTGCCGGTTCTGAGAGTGTAAAATCAGCATTAATACGCGAGGCATAATCCTGAAGCGATTTAAGCTCAATCACTGTTAAAGAATCAGGCAAACCTGTAACGAGCAGGGAATCTGACCATTGTTTGGTAAGAGTAAGATTCCCGTTCTTAAATTCGTTCCGGATATCACCCAGCGAGTGGAACTTG
>CAIOOC010000105.1 GCA_903859795.1 uncultured Bacteroidia bacterium | reverse complement strand
TCAGGAGTTCTGAGGACCTGCTCCCTGAACAGGTCAACCAGGGTGAGAGTCCTGTCGTGAGCGAGACTTTTTCCCCGGGAAATCTTTATCACTTCGGCCTCCTGTTCTTCCAGAAGCACAGGGAGTTCTGAGCAAGTCCTGTGTTCTCCTGCTATCATATTCAAGACTATATTCTTAATAGACGCAGTGAAAGTCTGGACGAACTTATGTTCATAGAGGCTATCATTGTATTCGCACCTGATTTCATAGTTCGAGGAGGTCTGATAAATAAAGATTGTCAGCCTTTCGTTCGTCCTTGCCTCTCTTAATAACCTAACATCGACTCTATACCCATCCATCACGAAATACTCAGTCAATCCTTTCTGGAACGCGTAAACAATCTCCAGTGAAACTCCGAATTGCTTCACCATCGCGCTAAAAGAAAAAGCCTGCCTGCTCCATAGTTCTGTCATATCAGTACGTATTGAGGCCAGGTAATCCTCTACTTTTTGCGTCGATGTGACATTTATTACCACTGGTAACGTCTTTACAAACATTCCCAGACTGCGGTTCAATCGGTTATCCAGTCGTCCATGATGTGCTGTACAGAAGGCAATCTCTTGTTCCCTTGTGTAGCGGCTTATACATATTCCGAGAGCACCGGCAAACAGGTTGTTCGGAGAGATCTTGTATTTTGTACAGAAATCATTTACAAGATCCTGACGGATAAATTCTGATGTCACTTGCCTGTAACCAGGTTCAGCCTTTTTATTATTAAGAGTTGGAATCCTGGACATAGAGATACCCTTCAGCCTTTTTTTAAAATAGGTCTCAGCCTCAAGGTATACTGCATCACCGATACAAGCAGATTCAAGTTCTGCCAAATTACATATCGTAAATGTCTCCTTTAGTATTTCTTTCCCCTCATATGAGTTTGCAAGATCTCCATTGAAAATTCCAAACGAAGTACCGTCAAAGATGATATGATGGACATCAAAAAGGGCATATAACTTTTCCTCGGTCTGATAAAGCTCAATTCGGTAAAGCGGTGACTGCAATAATTCAAATGGCCGAGTGAATTCCGAAATAATTCGATTTATCTCCGACTCTGAGACTCTTTCTGTACTTATTTCAACAGGGTCATCTTCATGATAGTACTGAACCAAATCATCATCATTCATTTTGAGTTTTACTTTCAAGTCAGGATGAGCGTTGACGGTCTGTTTAAAGGCGTTCAATAACCTTTGTGCATCTATCGTTCGAGGGAATTTGTAAAGGTAAGCTAAATTGTACTGAGTAAGAGATTTATCTTTCTCCCACTCATAAAAAATACCTTTCTGGCTTTCGGATAACGGATAATATTTTGCTTCCATCGTGTAATTTTATTTCCGTTCCCTGCAAACCGATATGTAAAAATCCCCATCCTCAACATAGTGGCTGGTTATCTGAAAACCTGCAGAAGAACTTTCTGTTGAACAGTCCAATATTATTTCCCGGGGATCACAGTTCAGTCCTGTACCCCGCCATTTGACAACGCTTTCTTTTCTGGTCCAAAGCTTCGTAAAACTCTTCGCCCTTGTCTTCGGATCAGAGGACCTTGTAACCCATAAGTACTCAACATCATTGCATATCGCTCTAGCCATCTTATCATCATACTGGTCCACCTTTTCAACATCGACACCAACCTCCACTTCCGAAATGAGGCAGACTGCAACATCCTGACAATGACTTAAATTAAAATGAATATCCGGATAGTTTGACAGGAAAGGTTTTCCGTCGGTGCAGTACCCAAACTCCGGTAAGGAGTAAAAGTAACCTTCAGTTTTCAGGGCATGGACCAATAACAGATATGTAAGTGCACATAATTTCCTGTCATGAAGAAAATGGTACCTCATCATCTGATCCAGCCGTCGTTTTGGCAGAAAAGAAGAGCAAGTCCTAATAAAATCTTCAGATAATTGGTCTGACCCGGAAAATACGTACAGCATATCGCAAATAAAATTAAGTTCTTAGAAATACGTTTTACAGCAAATTCAAACACATTTATGATTTCCTTTTTAAACGAAGGTAGGTTATTCAGCTTTTAAAAATCATATGATTAGATTTTCAGCTCATTACAAATACAAAGATAGCCTATATTTAAATTTATTTGAGCTAAGATAAGCGATAAATAAGCTTGATTCAAATGG
>CAIOOC010000104.1 GCA_903859795.1 uncultured Bacteroidia bacterium | reverse complement strand
GTTCTTCAAATGGTTAAAGCAACATCTGAGAATTAAGAAATTCTGGGGTACAACTGAAAATGCCGTTCGGATTCAAATCTACGTTGCCATATGTACTTACTGCTTAGTCGCAATCGTCCAAAAAGACATGCAACTTGATAGAAGTACATATGAAGTCTTGCAGGTTTTGAGTATATCATTGACCGATAAAACTCATCTTCGAGATCTCTTTGATAAAACTAAATTTCAAAATGACAAAGAACGATCGAGGCTTAATGAGCCAAGTTTATTTAATTTTTAATAACGTCCCAATTTTAATGGGACACTAGTGAAAAATTGTATTATAATATTAAGAACAATTCTTTTATAGTAATTTAATACAAAAATCACATTAAATTATTAGCATTGCTTTTATTATGAATATAATATTTGTGACAATAGCTTACCCTCAGAATTCATTAGATTCTAATCTTTACACAGATTTAATGGAGGGATTTAGAGGTAACGGGCATCAGGTTTATGTAGTTTGTTCGGCTGAAAAAAGATTTGGGCACGAAAGTCAAATTACTAATTCCAATGGAATTGAAATATTAAGGGTTAAAACCGGGAATGTCACGTCAAATCCCAATTATTTCACAAAAGGGATAGCCTTATTAAGGCTGCAATCGCAATTTATAACTGCAATTAAAAAAAACTTCTCAGAAATAAGTTTTGATCTGATTATCTATTCGACTCCGCCAATTCAATACAATAGGATCATCAAATATTTGAAAGCAAAATCAAAATCTGCAACAACATACCTACTTTTAAAAGATATTTTCCCTCAGAACGCTTTAGATATGGGTTTACTTTCAAAATGGAATCCAATTTATTGGCATTTTCGAAACCAGGAGAAAATAACTTACAAATTATCTGACAGAATAGGCTGTATGTCTCAAGCTAATGTTTCATACGTGCTAAATAACAATTCATTCATTTCACCATCCAAAGTTGAGGTTTGCGCCAACACTTTAAAAGATCATGGTAAAATAAATAAATCTGATCACCTTGAAATAAGAAGTAAAATCCGAAAAAATTTATCCGTATTAGATGATGAATTATTGCTAATATATGGTGGGAATCTAGGAATCGCTCAGGGCCTTGACTTTTTTCTGGAAATAATTGATAATTATAAGAATGCAAAAAATATAAGATTTTTAATTGTGGGTGATGGTACATGGTATTCCAAAATAGAAAAATTCATCAGTGACAGGTTAGCAAAAAATGTATTGCTAAAAAAACGTGTACCAGCCAATGCTTTCAAAGAATTACTAATCGCTTCCGATATTGGTTTAATTTTTTTAAACCCCAAATTTACAATCCCTAATTTTCCTTCAAGATTAACATCATACCTTGAAGTTGGTTTACCTGTGATAGCGTGCACAGATAAAATTAGTGATATTGGAGATATAATTGTATCTGAAGGATGTGGTTTTAAGATTCTTTCAGGCAATATCAGAGAATTTAAGGACACGATACACTATGCACTAAATTCACCTGAAATGATTAAAACAAAATCAGTAAATTCAAGAAATTTATTTGAAAAATCTTTTACCATAAACCAATCTTATCAAATAATTATGAATAGATGGTACCCATCACAAATTGATCGCTAATATTTAAGTATTGATGTTACATTTGTAATAAAACAATTAATTTCTAAACCATAAAACCTAGTCTTTTTAAATATTTTAAAATCAAAATGAAGAATATTGTTATTATAGGTGCTGGAGGAATGGGCAAAGAGGTTGCTTGGTTAATCGAAAATATTAATATCCAAGCACCTATCTGGAATTTATTAGGATATATTGAGGATGAAAAATACAATGATAATTGGGGAAAGATTATAAATGGTTATCCGGTTCTTGGCGGAAACAAATGGATCCAGGAATATGATAAAGAGTTATATATAATTTGTGCCATCGGTAAAAGTAATTTACGTAGATCAGTATACGAAAACCTGTCAAAATATAAGAATGCCAAACTGGCCACGCTAATTGATCCTTCAGTAAGAATTGATAAAACCATAAATATAGGAGAAGGATCAATTATTTGTCGTAATTGCACAATTACAGTAAATACAACGATTGGCAATGGAGTATTGATGAATACCGGTGCCTCAGTAGGACATGATTCGCATGTTGGCAATTACTGCACATTTTTAACCAATGCGATTGCGGCTGGTCATACTACATTTGGGGAATGTTGCGATATTGGCTCAGGTGCATTTATTCTACAGGGAAAAACAATTGCATCCAACACTACAATTGCACCTCTCTCTTCAGTTCTAAAGGATATAACTGAGCCAGGAACCTATGCAGGAAATCCGGCCAGAAGAATGATATAAGAAAATTAAAATAAAAAACCCAATTTTATGACAAACATTGAAAAGTATAATCAGGCATTTATCGAAACTTTTACAATAAAAGAAGAAGAACTGCCAACACTTAAATATCAAAGTATCCAATTATGGGACTCAATAGGACATATGAGTTTAGTTGCTGCTCTTGAGGAGTCTTTTGATATCATGATGGAAACCGAGGATATCATTGACTTATCGTCCTACTTAAAAGGTCAGTCTATTCTGACATCGAATTATGAGGTCGAATTCTAATTTCAACAATTAGGATATGCTTTTAAAAGGGAAAAATTCTGTAATTACCGGATGCCTCCAGGGAATAGGTCGTTCTACACTTCAATCTTTTGCCGAAAATGGCTCTAATGTTTGGGCCTGCGCCTTATCGCCTAATGATGAGTTTGAGCTGTTTTGTCAAAATCTGGCGGAAAAGAATAATATCTGGATAAAACCCATCTATTTTGATTTGTTGGATCAGGAGCAAATCAAAGCCGCCTTAAAAAAGATAGCTTCAGATAAAGAGCCCATTCATGCACTGGTCAACATCGCAGGGATGACAAAGGATGCTATATTCCATATGATACCCATGGAACAAATGCGAATGATCTTTGAGGTAAATTTCTTTTCTCAGATGTACATTACTCAATATATTACAAAACTGATGCTCAGGCAAAAATTCGGGAGCGTAATTAATATATCTTCAATTTCTGCACTTGATGGCAGCTATGGTCAATTGTCATATAGTGCAAGTAAAGCTGCTTTAATTGGTGCGACAAAAACACTTTCCGCTGAATTGGCAGAAAAAGGAATACGTGTGAATGCCTTAGCTCCAGGTGTAATTGCAACAGATATGATTAAAGTTGTTCCGGATAACATCATTTCGGGTCATATCAAAAATATGAGTATAAAACGGTTGGGTTCACCCGATGAAATCAGTAAGGCAATCATGTTTTTAGCATCTGATTTATCCGAATATATCACTGGTCAGGTTTTACGTATTGACGGAGGAATAAAATAATGGAAGAAAGATTACTGGAAAGTAAAAATGCTATCGTTACCGGAAGCGCAAAAGGTATTGGTCTGAGTATCGTTGAAACTTTTGCACAAAACGGAGCCAATATCTGGGCTTGCGCGCGAAGACAATCAGAGGAATTTGAGAATGTTTTATCTGAGTTGGCAGCCAGGCATAATGTGATAATTAAACCTATATATTTTGATCTGGCTGACAAAGACCAGATGAAATTGGCAGTTAAATCGATCATGAGCGAAAAAAAGAGTGTCGATATCCTGGTAAATAATGCAGGTATAACCTATAATGCACTATTCCAAATGTCAACAATCGATAAGATTAATGAAGTTTTTGATATTAACTTTATTTCGCCATTCTTGTTTACTCAATACATCGTTAAATTGATGCTTAAGAACAAGAGCGGATCTATTATTAACATCTCCTCTTCAGCTGCCATCGATGGAAATTCAGGGCGCTCTGTCTATGGAGCAAGTAAAGCAGCATTGCAATGTGCTACCAAGTCGTTAGCCTCAGAACTGGGAGAACAGGGAATTCGTGCCAATGTAATTTCTCCGGGCATTACCAAAACTGATATGCTATCAAGCATGACAGATGAGGTAATTAACGAAACGCTAATGAATACCGATATGAAACGAGCGGGTTTGCCTGTCGACATAGCAAATGCTGTCTTATTTTTAGCCTCCGATCTATCTTCATATATTACCGGCCAGAACATACGGGTTGATGGAGGTATGTAGTTCAAATCCTATTGTCATGATGAAAAATGAACATTTAAAGGATATTGCGAAGAAGTTAAGACTAAGGATATTAGAATTAACCCATGGTGTTGGTAAAAATGGCGCACATGTTGGAGGGGGTTTATCCGCGGTAGAAATTCTTACGACTATTTATGGTCATGTACTAAACTACGATCTAAATAATCCGCTGGATAAAAACAGGGATCGGTTTATACTCAGCAAAGGACATTCTGCAATTGCACTCTTTTCCGCTTTGCAAATCGCAGGTTTCTTAACAAAGGAAGAATTGGATCAGTTTGAAGTGAATGGCTCACCATATTATGCCCATGCTTCCCGGAACTTAGTTAAAGGCATAG
>CAIOOC010000103.1 GCA_903859795.1 uncultured Bacteroidia bacterium | reverse complement strand
TGAATACCTCCTGTCCTGACAGGGTAAATGATAAAAAAGTGAGAATAATGAGAATCATGGGTTTAAAATCCACCACCATACATTCAATATTTTTAGTTTAAAACTATAAATCATTCTGCAAAGATAGAGGTTCAATGCTCATTTTCTTGGGTAATCCCATTTGATTAGGATAAAAAATGTTAAATTTTAAACTACATGGATCCAGTTGTCTTCTCCGGATAAAGGGAGGCAGTCAAATTTATTTCTGTATTTTTGCGGTCACTTAAAAGGTATTCTGAACTTTTTACGCAAGGATAGACAATCTGTGAATATCCTCCGAATAATTCCTTTATCTGCGTCAGATCAGGTACAAAATATTTAAAAAGTTTTCAATGAGAACCCTCGGATTTTTATTTTTCTTTCTTCTGGCATTAGATATTTATGCACAGAAAGATACCACCCTTACCCTAAACGAGAGCGAATCGCTTTTCCTAAAGAATAATCTCGAGCTTTTAGCTGCACGATTCAATGTCGACGCGGCCCAGGCCGGAATTATACAGGCACGTACCTGGGAAAATCCTAACTTTTCATTAGGCATGAATGCATATAACCCTGAACGGAAGAAATCCTTCGATATTGGATCTGAAGGGGAGAAGAGTGCCGGATTTGATCAGTTAATACACCTTGGGGGGAAAAAGCGAAATGAAGTGGCAATGGCCCGATCCAATGCAGAAGTTGCCAGTCTTGAATTTGCTGACCTGCTGCGTAATCTTAAGCTGCAACTTCGTCAAACCTATTTCAGTCTTTATTACCAGAATATGTCATACCGTTCAATAATGAATCAACTTGGGAACCTCGATTCACTGATTATTGCTCATCAGATACAGGTTTTGAACGGGAATATTCCAATGAAAGACCTGGTGCGACTGCAGTCCCTTGAATTGAATCTTAAGAATCAAAAAACACAATTGTACGAAAATATCATAGGGTATCAAAGCAAACTTTCCCTTATAACAGGTCTGACATTGAATATTGTTCCGGTTCCATTACCTGGCGAGATCATAGTTTATCAGGACGATAAAGTATTACTTCCGGATACGTTGAATCACATGGCATTGGCTAACCGAACCGATTTAAAGATTGCTCAAAAGCAGGTTGAGGTCTCGGGTTTAAATGTAAAATGGCAAAAATCACTGGCTGTTCCTGATATCACAATTGGGGCATTGTGGGATCAACGGGGAGGGACATTCAAGAATGAAGTTGGATTAAACCTTGGAATTCCGCTCCCGCTTTGGAACCGTAACCAGGGGAATATTAAAATTGCCAGAGCCCAATTAAGTGAAGCATCCGTTCAACAATCTATCCAAAGTAATAAAGTGACTTCCGAAGTTCTTCAGTCAGTAAAGAAATGGAAGGAGGCCAGTGCAAATTACCGCTACCTGACTAAATCCTACCTTCAGAACCTTGAGGATGTTCAAAATGGGATATTCACAAATTTTAAAAATGGGAATTTATCACTGATTGAATTCACTGATTTCATGGAAAGCTATCATTCGACAATGATGCAATACTACCAGTTTGCTCAAAATCTGGTGAATGCATGTGAAGAAATAAACTTTACAACCAATTCAAAAATATTCTAATATATTAAAAGTTAATTAATTACAGATTTTATGAGAAATTTTTTCAAAGCACTGATAGTTATATTCGCTGCTTCTGTTTATTCATGTAATCTCCATTCTACAAGTTCAAACTCTGACACCAAGACTTTTGTCCTGAGCGATACAATGCTTAAATCCACAACATTTGCCAAGGTATCCCTTGAACCATTGAAAAACGAACTGGAATTTTATGGTAAAATTACTGCTGACAACAACAAACTTATTGAAATTTTTCCGGTAGTTGGAGGAAGCGTTACAAAGGTATATGTAGAACTGGGTGACTATGTAAAGAAGGGGCAGTTGCTTGCAACGATCAGAAGTACAGAAGTTGCTGGTTTTGAGAAGGAGCTCAATGATGCCAAAAGCGATGTTGTCGTTGCAAGAAATAACCTTAAAACAGTGCAGGAACTTTATGAAGGAAAACTAAATACTGAACGTGAAGTCATTACAGCCAAGAGCCAACTGGAAAAATCAGAATCTCAACTAAACAGAATGCAGGAGACCTATAAGATTTATAGTTTAAAGGCTAATGCAGTTTATGAAGTTCGATCACCATTAAGTGGGTTTATTCTTCAAAAAGTTATCAATGAAGGTATGCTCCTACGGAATGACCGTACGAACAATATTTTCGATGTTGCCCAGATAGACGAGGTATGGGCAATAGCAAATATCAGTGAAGCAGATATTCAGCTGATCGATTTAGGTTTCGATGCACAGGTGACCACATTTAGTTACCAGGGAAAAGTTTTTAATGGTAAGATCGATAAGATTTTTAATATTATCGATCCTGAAACAAAATCGATGCAGGTACGAATTAAGCTGAATAATCCTGATTTTCTGCTTAAACCGGAGATGAAGGCAAGTGTTAGGATTAGCAACACTCTTAAAGAGAAAATGCTTTCAGTGCCTTCATGTGCAGTAATATTTGATAAAAGCCGAAATTTTGTTATCACCTATAAAGATCGGTTCAACATGGAGACACGTAAGGTTGAGGTTTTTCGGCAGGTAGGCGATGTGACTTATATCAGTTCAGGTCTCAAAGAGGGAGAAAATGTAATAACACACAACCAGCTTCTAATCTTCGATGCACTAAATGACTAGCAATGAACAAGTTTATTAAAAATATTATCGCATTCTCCCTGAAAAACAGAATGTTTACGTTTTTTTGGGTAAGCATATTGGTTGTTGCCGGAGCTATTGCATTTAAACAAATGCCGATTGAGGCATTCCCGGATATAACTAATACCCAGATTATTGTCGTAACACAATGGAATGGACGCAGTGCGGAGGAGGTGGAGCGTTTCGTAACCACTCCAATTGAAATAGCAATGAATTCTGTCCAACGTAAAACCAGTGTCAGGAGTGTAACAATGTTTGGTCTCTCTGTGATTAAAATTATTTTTGAGGACGATGTAGAAGATTTCTTTGCCAGACAACAGGTTAATAATCAGCTCCGTAATATACAATTACCAAAAGACGTAGAACCTGATGTTCAGCCGCCATACGGGCCAACCGGCGAAATATTCCGTTATATCTTAAAGAGTGATAAACGCGATACACGGGATTTACTTACCATCCAAAGCTGGGTAATCGATCGTCAGATACGTGCGGTACCGGGAGTAGCCGATCTGGTTGCTTTCGGGGGGCAGGAAAAGGTATACGAGATCAGTGTTGATCCTAATCGACTCGCCAGCTACGACATCACCCCAATGGAAGTTTACGATGCTGTCAGCAAGAGTAATCTTGACGTTGGTGGAGATGTTATCGAGAAAAACGGTCAGGCTTATGTTGTGCGTGGTGTAGGACTTCTTCAGTCAATAAAGGATATGGAGAACATCATTGTAAAGTATGCCAGCGGAAACCCAATACTCGTAAAACATATCGCCAGGGTGATTGAAAGTTCATTGCCGCGCGTTGGCCAAACTGGTCTCGATGGGAATGACGATGTTGTTGAAGGGATAATCGTGATGCGCAAAGGCGAAAATCCACATGAGGTTTTGACCCGCATCAAAGAAAAAATCAGTGATTTAAACAATAAAATATTACCCTCAGACGTTAAGCTGGAAACCTTCTACGACAGGGATGTGCTGATGGATTATACTACCCATACCGTTCTGCACAATGTATTGGAAGGTATTATTTTAGTTACAGCCATTGTGTTTCTATTTATGGCCAGTTGGCGCACAACTTTGGTCGTATCCGTAATTGTACCACTTTCACTGATGTTTGCATTTCTCTGCCTGAGACTGAAAGGAATGACTGCCAATTTGTTATCCCTTGGAGCTGTAGATTTTGGGATAATTATAGATGGGGCGGTGGTGATGGTCGAGGGGTTATTTGTGACCCTTGACCATTTGCGGAAAAAAGTAGGCGACGAAAAGTTTAACAAGCTCGCAAAAGGGAGCATAATAAAAAAGAACGGCGCAGAGTTAGGTAAGGCAATATTCTTCTCCAAACTTATAATTATCATAGCATTACTTCCTATTTTTTCATTTGAGAAAGTAGAAGGTAAAATGTTTGCACCACTGGCCTACACATTAGGATTTGCACTTCTTGGTGCTTTAATTTTCACGTTAACACTTGTTCCTGTTCTGGCTCATGTGCTTTTGAATAAGGATGTTAAAGAAAAAAATAATTTCTTTGTTAATTTTTGGAATAATATTACAGTTCGGGCTTTTACCTGGACATTCACTCATAAACGAATTAGCCTGACTGCAGCGTTATTAGTGATGTTTCTTACGTTTGCCTCTACAAAATTTTTGGGCAGTGAGTTTATGCCGCAACTAAATGAGGGGGCACTCTGGGTTGAGGCTAAATACCCTATGAGTCAAAGCCTTAATGAGACGGTTAAAAGAGTCGCTGATTTGAGAAAGGTTCTTAATGAGTTTGAAGAGGTTAATGGTGTTCTCTCGCAGACAGGCCGAAGCAATGACGGAACTGATCCGAGCGGTTTTTATTATGTGCAGATGCAGGTAAATCTTAAACCCCGGGACCAATGGAGGAGCAGAATAACTTATGATGAACTTGTGGATCAGATGGATAAAAAACTTCAGAATTACCAGGGTATTATTTTTAATTATTCACAGCCAATTATCGATAATGTTGCCGAAGCTGTAGCGGGTTTCAATGCAGATAATGGGGTAAAAATTTATGGTGATGACTTCATTAAACTTGATGCAATTGCAAATCAGGTAGTGGAAAAGATGCAGAATGTTAAAGGAATTCGTGATTTGGGCGTGATGCGGAATCTTGGTCAGCCCGAAATAAGCGTAATTCTCGATCAGGAAAAGATGGCAGCCTTCGGTGTTTCGCCTATCGATGCTCAGACAGTGCTTGAAATGGCTTTCGGCGGGAAAACAGCAACTGAAAAATATGAGGGTGAACGTAAGTTTGATATTCGGATCCGCTACGACAAAGAATTTAGAAAGGATGAGAACGACATTGCAAACCTGAAGGTTCCCACATTTAACGGAACCAAGATTCCTTTAAAACAAGTATGTTCCATTCGTAAAATTACCGGACCTGCTTTCGTTTACCGCGACAATACCAAAAGATTCATTGGGGTTAAATTCTCCGTTCGTGACCGCGACCTTGGAAGCACTGTCAAGGAGGCGCAGCAACGCGTAAACCAAATAAAACTGCCGGAAGGGTACAGCATAGGGTGGGCAGGCGAATTCGAAAATCAGGTCAGGGCAACAGACCGGTTGATTAGAGTTGTTCCAATTAGTCTTATCGCGATCTTTTTGCTCCTTTTCATTATGTTTGGGAATATAAAAGATGCTTCACTTGTAATTGCAAATGTCCCTTTTGCGCTGATTGGAGGTATACTTGCCCTGCATTTGACCGGAATTAATTTCGGCATTTCAGCAGGCGTAGGCTTTATTGCCCTTTTTGGTATTTGTATACAAAACGGAGTTATCCTGATTTCACAATTTCATAAGAACATCCGGTCGGGATTTGTCCTTAATAATGCGATACTTGAAGCCGTGAAAGTCAGGACCAGACCCGTTATCATGACAGCCCTTATGGCCTCAATCGGACTTATGCCAGCGGCGTTGTCAACAGGTATTGGTTCCGAAAGCCAAAAACCTTTGGCTGTGGTAATTATAGGAGGATTAATTACTGCCACAATTCTGACAC
>CAIOOC010000102.1 GCA_903859795.1 uncultured Bacteroidia bacterium | reverse complement strand
GTTTTATTAACATTAGACAATTTTAAAAATAACCTACAATCTACTATTTATCAAATATTTACATTTAACATTTCAAAAATAATAGTTAAAATGTTAATAAAATAATCTATTTTTATCTTCCGAAGTTGAATAATGACGGATGTCATCTAAATTATTTTCGAATGAAAGCTCAAAGAGAACAAACAGCAGAAGAGGAACAGTTGAATGTAATTACCCATGCCTTTGGTCTTATAATCTCTGCATTCGGTTCAGTTTTACTATTGTTAAATAGCCTTAAGGAAGGAGTTCATTTACGGTTTTTCAGCAATTTGATTTATTGCCTGGGCTTAATAACACTCTATCTTGCTTCGACACTTTACCATAGCTCCGGTAATAAGGAACGGAAAAAAATATTGAATATTTTTGATCACTCCGCCATTTACCTGCTCATTGCAGGCACCTATACTCCGATAACACTACTTTCCATTAAAGGAATCTGGGGATTGGCAATCGTTGTGACAGTTTGGATTATTGCACTATTTGGCATAGTTTTAAAACTTTACTTTACAGGACAATATCCGAAAATCTCAACATCTGTTTATGTCTTGATGGGCTGGCTGATAATAATTGCCATTAAACCTTTAATAAACAGTATGAAACTTCCTGGATTACTGTGGCTTTTAGCTGGCGGTTTGTTTTATACGGTAGGTGCACTCCTTTATCAGCGTCGATCTATGAAATATAACCATGTTGTGTTTCATATTTTTGTTCTCCTTGGAAGCCTTTGTCACTTTATTGTGGTATACAATTATACCAATTAGATTGATTTACTTTATTTTAGCTAATCGTATTTTTCTGTATGTACAGGTTTTAAGTTCACAAAGGTCGCATTCAAAGGCTGTCTTCCGAACATCTGCACCAAATCCAATGATTCCACTCAACGATTTTGCAGGCTCCATCAGGCACGATTCGGAAAGCTTAATGCCGCAGTAATTATCCTGGAACAAGTTGAAAAATTGTTTCTGCTCGCTTAAAGCCCAGCCACAATATCCTGGACTATAGCGATTTGCTATTTTTTTCTCAGAGAACGATAATTCAGTCTCAAGGCTATTCTGAATGTTTTCAATTGCAGCTTCAACAGCAAGTGAACCAATTATATCAAGAATATAGCCTTCCATGAAATCACCTGAACCCATAAGTTCCTTGCTTTTATCGCCAATCCCCTGACCAGCAGTACAAATAAACAGAGCTCCTCCTTCAGCATTTTTCAGTTGACGAACAATTTTTTTTCCTACAAAAAATGTAACTCCTTCAATGATAATGCTTCCTGATCTGTCCAAAATAAAGTTGTCTGAAACCAATAAACTCCCCTTAATTTCGCATAAACCGGGGCTTTCTGAAAGCGCATGGGCAATCATATCCGGAAAAGGTTCCGGAGACTGGCTTCTGCCATAACCCATTGCCTCCTCAACATGTTCGACTGCAATCTCCAGTTCTGCAAATGAATAGGAAAAATTTTCAAGTGATAATTTCATAAAACTCTTATAACACTACGATTTCAGTTCATGATTCTTTGGCCACCTTCGCAATTTGACGGATATGGTCAGGAGTTGTGCCACAACACCCTCCAATTATGTTTACACCCGCATTTATTATTGCTTTAACAAATCCAGCCGTTTGTTCGGGTGTTTCGGGAAATAGTGTCTTCCCATCCTTGTAAACCGGGGATCCCGCATTGGCATGAATTAATACTGGAATCTCCAAATTGCACGCTCGTATCTCGTGCACAATCTGTATCATTCCTTCAATCCCGTTGCCACAGTTTGCACCAATTATGTCAACCCCTTCAGGAACAAGTTCTGACATCATTTCAGCCGGCGAAACTCCCATCATTGACCGATATTCTCCATCTATTGTCCGTTGAAAAGTCATCGTACAAATCACTTCGCGTGAAGTATTCTCCTTAGCAGCCCTTACTGCTAACCGGGCTTCATCAATGTCTGTCATTGTTTCAATCACAATTGCATCCACACCCCCTTTTTCAAGCGCAATAACCTGCTCTTTAAACGATTCATAAATTTCTTCGGGTGTTACCTCTCCCATCATCAGAATTTTTCCTGTTGGTCCAACCGAACCGAGAACAAACTTATCCCCAGCTGCTTTTCGTGAGATGGAAGCTGCCGCTTCGTTTAACTCAGAAGCGCGCGAAGCTAATCCGTAATGGGCTAATTTAAAACTGCTTCCACCGAAACTATTCGTTTCGACCATATCTGCTCCGGCGTCGGCATAGCTTTTTGCAATATCGTAAACATCCTCTGAATGTTCAATATTCCATAATTCGGGGCATTCTCCGGGTTTTAATCCTTTGGCATGGAGGAAGGTTCCCCAAGCTCCGTCTGATACC
>CAIOOC010000101.1 GCA_903859795.1 uncultured Bacteroidia bacterium | reverse complement strand
GTTACTTCAGGTGATGGATTCATCATTCCCAGTAACCATATTGAAAGTGCTCCTGTTTCGGGCATCCATGCCCGGGGACTACTATTTTTTATCCGGTTGTCGGTTTCAAAAGCAACCACCCGAACTCCGTTGGGCAACTCCTGATTTAAGCCGGTGGCTACTTCTGAACTTTTTAAAAGGGTGACTTTACGCGTTACTTCAAGATCAAAAATAAACCCTGCATAGTTTGTCAGTTTAATCTTTTTGTTGAAAACTGCCTCCCTGCTTTTCACCGAAACGACATCGAATGCTTCAGTATCAAGAGATGGTGGAGTCTGCCAGTGTTCAACATCAAAAGAAACGCCAGGGGCAAAAAAAAGAGAGAACTGACCACCCTCGGGACCAAGCCACATCCGTTCCTCTCCGCCGTAGGCATTAATATGGGTTTTTACCTTGCCCGATGCTATCAGATCATGGTTAATCCACCCGTATGAGAATCCATTCAATCCCGATGAAGTACTGGTCATAACCCTTCCCTGGTATTGAGGAATAATTAATACCGCAGCCAATTCATCCTTTAATTCAATAGGCTTGAGATATTTCTGAAGAAACCGGAGGTCGTATCCATAGGTTCCTTTTACGAAATTTTGTTCTTTTTTCCCTTTATCCGGACTCACGCCACAGGAAAATAGGAGAGAAAAAAGAATACTATTTAAAATAGTCGAGGATAGTTTCATACGTAAATAATTTGATTTTTAATCGTTTATCGCTTAAATCCGCCCAGCCAATGCAGGAGTCATCGATTCGTCGTTGTACCAATACCAGTTATGTTGGAATAATTCGAAAGGACGTTGTGGCGCTTCATCCCGTTCATTCCATGATTTGGAAGCTGTTCGCTCTGTTGGATGGGCATAATGGACATGGTGTATCAACGGTGTTTTACCATCGGTATACCATGTTTCCCATGGCCACTCGTTCAACTTATCCATGGGAGGAAGGCATTGTATTACAGGAAGATCAGCTGCCAGTCGATGGGGGGCAACAGACCAACGCATTTGCATATATATATCCTGTGCATTCGGGGAAAGATGCTCGATTAGTAGCTTTTGAGCATCGAATCCCACTACACTGGCAGCTTCAAAAACACGGTCGCGGCGGAATAGTTCCTCCAGGGTCTTTACTTTACCTAGTCGGCGTGGCAACAGATCAGTTTGACTTTGCTCGAAGACCCACCATAAAGGCATGTTGCGGGTCATCTCCTTCACAGGGTATAAAACCATTGCACGGCGAACCGGATGACCGTTCAGTGTAAACCACTCTTCCCATGGCGTCCAGCCCATCTCTTCTTCCGGAGGCAAAGCCTGGATAATCGGACCACCCGCAGCTGCATAAGAGACTGACCAGCGATAGCGATTGTAAAGGTGATTCATTTCACGGGCCAAAGGAGCGAACGTTTGTTCGAAATTAAGGCCAATTAATTCTGATGCTTCCCGAACCCCCGCCATCGAGAGCAACGTTATCATATCGATTTTCAATTCCTGCTCATCCGTATTTGCTGCTATAAACGTACCTCCAAGGCCCAGAGCTGAGGTATAAATAAACGACCTGCGACAAAGTTTTGAGAATCCGTTACTTTCATTTGTGAATTCTTTTTTCATAATACTGGCAACTATTTTGAAACCGCTATGCTTTTATACTAAAGGTACGTGAGTCACCGGTGTTTAAAACCTGAACCCCTTTAATGGCAGATTTGCCTTGTCCCTCAATTGTAATCTTTGCCACCTCAAGTTTTCCGTTTAAGACTTGTAAATTCACCTGTTTAGCACCATCCTTCTGTGTTATCTCAGCCATACCATATGAATATCCGTTAGACCAGAAGTAATTTCCGATAATGTTTCCGAAGGTAATTTCCTTGGTTACTCCGGAGTAATGAAATCCGGTCAGGGCCAATAAACCCGACCAGCTTGCCATGGCTCTGCCATAATGATGACCGCACTCAGCCTCGTCGAATGGACTCCTCTTTCTTCCGTCATAACGGTCACGAATATTTGTAATGCATTTCAATCCCTCAACCGTTTGTCCTTCATAAAGCATCCCTATTGCAGCCACATATTCGAACCCAGTCATAACTTCAGTAAAATAAGGGAATGGATTTACCGGCCTTGACTTTGGATAGGAGGCCATCAAAAGGGCCGCCTCATCACCAAGAACATAACTCCTGAAACAGTTGAAATGGTCGGAGAAGTCGGGGAGATAATTATAT
>CAIOOC010000100.1 GCA_903859795.1 uncultured Bacteroidia bacterium | reverse complement strand
CTATTGAATCGCAGAACACTACATCTTCAGTGACCGTGAATGTCCATCCAAGATCTTCGGGATGAAAGGTTTTCATTCCAAGATCATTGGTATTAAACGGGTAGGCAGAAAGGGGAGAAACGTCACAATTGCTAAAAATTAATTGCATCACAGTGTTACCTACCAATATCACTTTTTGCAACTCAACCTGATGTTTTTTCAGCATAAGGCTAATCATCGTTCCTATGGCTGTGCGGATTATCCGGGTCATCTCAATGGCATTACCATCCAGACACGCCTGGATCCTGGAGATCAGATCGGCGCCGAATCTGACCTGAGGATTCAACATGGTTTCGACAGCCATTACCTGTGCTGTTGAAAGATCAATTAATTGTGTAACAATGGTAGTTGTTCCAAGGTCAACTGCTACACCATACCCTTTTCGCGAAGTAAAACTAAACTCTGATTCATCTGCCAGAATAAGATGATTGAACTGCTCAATTTCGAGCGTGATATCGGTTGTGCACAAACTGAAACACGCGAGCCGCCAGTCTTCTGCGAGCCCGAGCTTAGTAATTTTTTGAGCATGAACATCCGAAATGTCAATTTCACCGTCAAGAAGCCTGATTCTGCATTTCCCGCAGGTTCCCTTTCCTCCACATGGAAATTCGACTCCAAATTCATGGAGTACATCAATCAGCGGGGTCTGGTCATTTACCGTTAACTCTTTTCCGAGGGGATGGAGCCTGATGGTATGTTGTTTCATAGTTAAGCGTTTCCAGAATTGAGGTTTCGAAATTATTTCTATTAAAACAAATTTCTTTTTTCTCTCGCCAAGTCGCGAAGACGCAAAGTTTTATATATTAGCATCTTGGCTTCATAACATGTTTTATTCAATCGCCACGGACTGCCTTTATTTCATTAAGTATAATTTGTTTTGAAGTTCATTTGGCCATTTCGTATTTCTTAGCGCGAACCCCTTATCGACCTGTTAAATCGCTTATGATTGTTGAAATAATCTCCTCATTTAGGCTTCTGTTTTGATCAAACGCCGAACGTTCCGTAATGATAACCAGTTCACTTTGATTCTTCACTTCGCATGGCTCAAATATACACCCTGAAAGAGAGAAATTCAGCAATACCCATCCTTTTTCAGTCAGAAAATGCCCCTTTGCCCGCACAATTTGCTGATTTACTTTAAAGAACTGGGATAGCTTTTCAGTTGAGAATGTCGTATCTCGATTGAATATCAGGTTATCAACCTTGTAATTGTCGTCCGTTAACAGATTATCACCCGCTAAAATCATACGGAATTTAATTTCTTCAGTATTAGACTGTTCATTAATTTCAATCAACGATTTCCAGAAGTTTTTTTCACCACGATTCACCAGACATCTTTTTTCGGGATATAATGCTCTGAAGTGTTTAACAAGATGCTCTTCGCTGGCATCATCTTCCAGCAGGTCACGTTTGTTCAGTACTATAATATCGGCTTTTCTGATTTGTGTTTTGTAAATCGGTAATTGCTGAAGTCTTGCATTTGCAATTCCCATCATATCAACGAGGCAAATTACCTCCAAAAGTTTAAGATATGGATTGGCTGAGACAATATCAGTTACCATTTCAATTCCACCTAAGCCACTGGGTTCTATGATAATTCGGGAGTAATTTCCGGTTTCAATAATTTTCTCAAGATTTTCCTGAAAATACCCTTTTGCCGAGCAACAGATGCAGCCACCCGAAATCTCAAAGACATTATCTTCATCGGAAGATGAACGTAATGTTTGACTGTCAATTGATATCCTGCCAAATTCATTGATAATTATCGCCCATGGTTCATCGGTCGTTTTTTCCAGAAGCAGCCTGATTATCGCTGTAGTTTTCCCGCTTCCGAGAAATCCGGAAATAATATTTACAGCTATTCCCCCATTAACCATTTAGCATTAACTATTAAGCATTCACCGTTAACCATTCTTATAAGCCGTATTCAGCCAATGTAAATTTACTCTGGTCCAGTAGAGGCAGCATCATCGCAACAAAATCGCTTTCGTTATCTGGTATACTATTTAAATCGTCACGAAGGATTGGAAGGTAACCGGTTTCAAGTTCCGGGAGGTGCATTTTGCCTGAATGGAGTGCTTCTTCGATGATATCGAGTGCAGCCAGCGCTCCGTTTTTGGCATTTGCCACGTATGAATCTCCTTTTACAAGTTCTCTGGAGATCCGGATAACGTTCTCCGGTGAAAGTATCAAAGCCTGGGGATCTGTGTATACATCGGAAGCTACCAACAATTGCTGCAGCACATGACTGTGTGCCCTGCCGGCATCCAATGCGGCATTCATAAGACGTGCATCATACTCGAGTTGTTCAAGGTAGGCCGTTGGAGCCATTCCTGACAATAATTTAATATTTTGTACAGATTCGTTGCTCCATAAATCGGTGCAGGCAGATGCGATATTACCCAAAGGACTGAGGTGGGCGCAGGCAGCTGTCTTCCCTTCCATTGATATCGGGATACCGGTAATTGCCTTGAGAAAAGGTCCTTCATATCCGCAGTCCTTATCCGGGCCAATTGCACCCTCTTCCATCGCAACAATAGAGCGGACCACGGAAATAACGCGGACAACAGTTGCAAATACTTTGGGAATATACTTTTTCTCAGCCAGAACCATCGCCGTGTTTGCGAACCCGCAAGCAGAATCTCCTGCTGCTATTTTGCCGTGTTTGTTTGACAATGCAACAATTTTCTGCCAGAGAAAATGCATATCTCTCACGCCCAGGACAGCCAGTGCAAATACCATCCCTTTAACATCGCACATCATCAGAGCTTCATCCGAAACTTCTTTGCCTCCGGTACTTTCGATGGACAAAAGGTCTCCACCGGCTATCATCCCCTGTTCAAAAAGTTCCATCATAGGCTCCAGATGAGCAGAACTTCGCTGACGGGCTGGTCTTTCAAATTCGCGTAAATCATTTGGCGTTAATCTGATTTCAGAGGCAAGGCCATATTTCTGATAGTAATTTTCACAAATTTCATTCATGATTTTAATGATTTCAACTCCGATAGCCGGAGTTTTAGTCATTTCGAGAAGCGTCTCAAACTCAAGCACGACACCTTTGGAATTCAGGTGCACCGCCCGTTCCAATGCACCTTCGGCGATCTGGCTGTAATGGTCGTATACCTGGTCGAGGGTAGTACTGTTTATACTCATCATTGGAAGGGTAAAATTGAGCTCTGCATAAACATGCCCTCCTCCAATCACCAACCCGCGCTGCGTTTTAACAGGCTTTGGTGCGATCCCGAACATCAGTTCCTTAGGATCATTGATAATTAAATTTGTGTACTTCATATTGTCATAATTCAGTTTCTACCAACAAGTCGGAATTGCTATGATCAAATTTTCAATCTTTTTTATCGATCATTATATCAAAGTTAACAGGTTCTCTTAGTTGTTTATACTTTGATTGGAATGGTGTAGAGAAGAAGTTTCCTCCAATAGAATTTCATTATTGTATTGATTCAATGCTTCAAAAAATGCGGTTAAATTTTCAAGGGGAACATGCGGCGGTAAGTCACAACCAGTTGATAGTACAAAATTGTCAAATCCGGAAGTCCTGTGTAATAAATCGACAGTAAATGCTTTAACATCATTTGGTGAAGACATCCTCATAACACCTGAAGGGTCGATATTTCCCATAACAAGTTTATCTTTAGGACATTGATTCAGGGCATTTACCATATCG
>CAIOOC010000099.1 GCA_903859795.1 uncultured Bacteroidia bacterium | reverse complement strand
TTTCATCAAATTCAATACCGCAAATAGATATTGACTTGAGCTTGGCTAACGATTTCAATGCATCCAATAATCTAATATCCAGCTTTGTATTATTTAAATTCAAATTTTCAAGATTCTTGAATTGACCAATTATGTCAAGGTCCTCTTTTTTCAACGGCATACCCTGCATGTTGAGCTTTACCACTTGATTTTTAATCTTTTCCAATCTCTTTAAATTCTCACGATCGTAAAAAGACCCTTGAAAAAAATTCACTTCCACCTCATCCGTTCCATGAAAAATGTAATTTGTAGAACAATAATTTGAATTAAATTCTTTTAATTCAGGAAGATTACTCTTTAATTCTGCTTTTACTGATGAGGCAGGTCTACTCTTGCTTATTAAAACATATAAACTGTCATCTTTAGCCAACTCATTCATTTTCAGTTTAAAATTGCTACCACGTTTTGACCAGTTACTCAAAATGCCGAGCTCTTCCTGACTAAGTTGCATTTTGCCATCTGGTGGCATATGTTTTTCATCGGCCAGCGGTAGGTGAATTCGGGCGAAGAAGAGTGACGCTTTATTCTGATCACCCATGAGGATATCACCATCTTTCCCACCCTTTGAAATATTCGCAGGTGTATTGAGCTGCAAATTTCCCTTGATCTTATCGGCCCCATGACAGCTTATGCATTTCTGCACCAAAATCGGAGCGACCCCTGCCTCAAATGTTGTTGCATTTCCATCGGCGGTAATTTTAGTTTCATTACTGGAAACAGGGGGTTGCGGGAAGCTTAATGCGTTTACGCCGTGAGTCAGCTGGGCCCCTTTATGCGCTGAGCCCATCAATACAATAAAAAATAAAACTGCCAGGTATTTTTTGAACTCAGTTTTAATCTCCAGCAGATATAACATAACCCAGCTTATCAGAGAAATCCCTATACCTCCCCACTTATGGAAATTTATAAGATCATTGTCGTAAGCATTCTGCTTTGACAAAAATAAACCGCAAAGTACAACTCCTGCTACTATAAATGCATTAATTGACAAAAGTAACTTCTCGGTATCGGCAGGAAATCTTCGTTTTTGGAAGAACAGAAAATAGATGGAGATTAATATTCCAAATACTACAGGGAAATGCAGAACCAATGGGTGGAATTTTCCAATCCATTGTAAGAATAACCCAGGCTGAATTTTTTGATTAAATAGTGCAAGAATAAGAATTAATGGATTTAAGACCCATAAACACAACTCAAGTATTTGATAAATTTTCTTTTCGCTCATTCTTAACTTATTATATCATGGACAACATTACCAGCCACATCTGTCAACTTGTAGCGTCTTCCCTGATGTTTGAACGTAAATCTTTCATGGTCAATTCCCATCAGATGAAGAACAGTCGCCTGAAAATCATGTACATGCACTGGTAGTTTGGTGATATTATACCCAAACTCATCAGTTTCACCAAATACTCCGGGTTTAACTCCACCGCCAGCCATCCAAATTGTAAAGCACCGTGGATGATGGTCACGGCCATAATTATCTTTGGTTAAAGTACCCTGGCAATAGTTGGTTCTCCCAAATTCACCACCCCAGATAATCAATGTTTCGTCAAGCAATCCACGTTGTTTTAAATCTTTAATTAGAGCTGCTGATGCCTGGTCAACGTCCTTGCATTGCCCTTCGATCTCTTTTGGTAGATTTCCATGAGTATCCCATCCCTGGTGGTACAATTGAACAAAACGAACACCGTTTTCAGATAATTTACGTGCCAGCAGACAGTTAGCAGCATAAGTTCCAGGAATTAGACACTCTGGTCCATACATCTTTATGATTGATTCAGGTTCATTTTGCAATGAAGTAAGTTCGGGAACAGCCATCTGCATGCGATATGCTAATTCGTATTGCTGTATCTTTGTGACAATTTCAGGATCCCCGATTTCTTTATATGCTGCCTGATTAAGCGATGAAATTTCATCAAGCATAGCCCTCTTATCTGCCCGGTTGATAAACTCGGGATCTGTTAAATATTTTACAGGTTCCTCACCGCTGCTGAACTGAACGCCCTGGTGGATAGAATCGAGAAATCCGTTTGACCATAATTTAGAATAAACCCCCTGACCGTTTCCTTTTCCTTTACTTAACAAAACACAAAACGCCGGTAAATTTTTATTCTCACTCCCTAAACCATAACTGATCCAGGATCCCATGCTTGGCCGGTTGCCAACCTGTGCTCCGGTCTGAAAGAATGTCAGTGCGGGATCGTGATTAATCGCTTCGGTGTATAAAGATCTGACAAAACACATATCGTCACTCATGCTTGCCAGGTGGGGGAGAGTTTCACTAAACCATGCACCACTCTGACCATATTGTGCGAAATTAAATTTAGTTCCCGCTAAAGGAAATTTTGCTTGATTGGCTGTCATCCCTGTAAGCCTTTGACCCATGCGAATACTTGCTGGTAAATCTTCACCCTGCATTTTTTGGAGCATCGGTTTATAATCAAACAGATCTAATTGTGAGGGTGCACCATTCTGGAAAAGGTAGATTACCCGTTTCGCTTTTGGTGCAAAGTGAGGAAGTACATTTGTGAATAGGTCATCTTCATTTTTCCCGTCAAAGATTCCAGGTACCATTAAAGAACCTAACGCTAATCCACCTATGCCAAGACTTAATTTTGATAAAAACTTTCGCCTGTTTTGGTTTAATCCGTGTTCTAAAAATTCTCTCATAATAGCTTAAGATTTTGTAATGGCTTCTGCTAAATTATAAATGATTAAAATCGTTTTCATTAATGCTCCGGCTTCCACTATATCATGCTGTTCTTTAGGGTGTTTGAATTCACCAGCCTCCAGTGATAATTTTAATAAGTCAGGGTGCTCATTGAAATAGACTTGTTGTCTTTTACAATAATCAACCAATTTATTTTTTTCAAACTTTGATGGTTTACGGACCAGGATTGACTCGAAGGCCTGTTCTATTTTATCATCGAGGCTCTTTGACTCAATTGAAATATTTTCGGCTAAAACCCGGGATGCTTCCAGAACAGTAGGATCATTAAGCATTGTCAGAGCCTGTAATGGTGTGTTTGTACTGGAACGTCTCGCTTCGCACTGATCACGGCTACTTGCATCAAATATCATCAAACTTGGCGGGGGTGCAGTAAGCTTAAAAATTGTATACAACCCCCTTCTGTAAATAAGGGGACCATGATCCTGTTTGTAAGTTGCAAGTACTCCTCTGCCTGAGGATGTACTTTCCCAAACACCCTTTGGCTGATATGGTTTTACACTTGGTCCACCAATGCGGGGATTGAGCAAACCACTACTGCTTAAAACCCAGTCCCGGATAATCTCTGCCTTAAACCGTATACGTGGTGATCTGGAATAGTATACGTTTTCCGGATCTTGTTCCAGTTGTTTTTTGCTTACCTCACTTGATTGACAATAGGTACTACTTGTGAGGATTTTTTTGATCAGATATTTTATATCCCAATTGTGATCCATAAAATCGACTGCCAGCCAATCCAGTAATTCAGGGTGAGACGGTAATTCTCCTTGTAAACCATAATCACTGGAAGTCTTCTCAATCCCTCTTCCAAAAATCTCCTGCCATATAAAATTCACGAAAACCCGCGCAGTTAAAGGATTGTTTTTATTGATTGTCCATTGTGCAAGACCAAGTCTGTTACGAGGATATGTTAGAGTGTCATAAGGCATTATAGATTCAAGCCCTTGGGGTTTAACCTCCACTGAAGTCGGGGCGTCATATCTCCCCCGGCTTAAAATATAGGTGCGCTTTTTAACTGAGTCATCGGCCATTACTGAGACCTGTAAAGTGCTGGTATCAACAGGATTAACATATGGCATAAATTTCCTGATCTCTTCACTGTTAATGAAAAGCTTAGGTGCCTTTGCCGGTGTTGAAGTGCTGACATCTCCTTCAAATCCCTTTTCCTTACTGATATTAAAGAAGGCGTACAACTGGTAATAATCTTTGTTGGAAAAAGGGTCGTACTTGTGATCATGACATTGTGCACATTCGATGGTGACACCCAATATCGCTTTTCCGTAAGTCCTGGTTTTGTCAATATTATAAGAGACACGATACTCTTCGTCAATGATTCCACCCTCTTCGGTGTATTTGTGATTTCGGAAAAATGCAGTTGCTAAAATATTTTCCTTTGATGCATTAGGCAACAGATCGCCTGCAATCTGTTCAGTAAGGAATTTGTCATATGGCAGATTTTTATTAAAGGCATTTATTACCCAATCTCTCCATGGCCATTGAGACCTGATATTGTCATCCTGAAAACCGAAGGAGTCAGCATATCGGGCTAAGTCGCACCATAATATAGTCATTTTTTCACCATACGAAGGCTTTTGTAAAAGCGTATCTATCAACTGACTATACCAATTTTTTTCAGAAGAGCCACTCCACCTGTTAATTTCCTGATAGGTCGGGGGGAGACCTGTAATATCAGCGAATGCACGTTTAATCAGCGTTTCTTTTGTTGCTTCGTCATTTGGATTTAGTCCTTTTTGATCTAATTTATGAAGTATAAAATTATCAATTTCATTCCGGGTCCAACTCTTGTCACTAACATCAGGGACGGAAGATTTTACGGGAGCCACAAAAGCCCAATGTTTTTCATATTTTGCACCATCTTTAATCCATTGACGGAAAAGGTTGATTTCATCACGATTTAGTTTGGTGAGATGACTTTCGGGTAAAGGCATCAGCAATGAGGGATCATTGGATTCTATGCGACTGATCAATTCACTTTTTTCAGGGAATCCGGGCACAATCGCAAAATGACCTTTATTCTTTTTCAACTCTGCATAAGCTCCGGCCTGTTGGTCCAGCCTTAGTCCGGCTTTCCGTTTATTAGCATCCGGCCCATGACAAGCAAAACATTTATCTGAAAGAATAGGACGAATATCCCGGTTATACGATATTGCATTTTCCTGTTGAGTCCTTTTATATTTTAGAAACCTGTTAACTCCAATAATCAATACAATAATAATTATTACAGCAAAAGTTAATATGGAAATTTTTTTCATCTTTAGAAAACAGAATGGGAATTCGTTTTGTTAATCCTTTTTTAATTATGACTTTGTAAATTTATAGGGATAAACCTTTCCGGAAGCCCACTGTGCAACATACAGACTTCCTTCGTCATCTATGCACACATCATGAGGGTGAATAAATATTTTATCGGTCTGTGACATAGGCAAAAGTTTATTGTTTTCATATACTGGTTCAGAACCTCCAAGATTCGAAACAACCTTATTCTCCTTATTGAGAATTGTTACGAAACCTGAATTTGCATTGTCAAGGCTGGGTGACCGTAAAACAGCAGCATATAAATAATCGCCTTTAATCACTGGTCTGCAGACACATGCACCTGGTAAATGAATCACTTCTATTAATTTACCTTCGAGCGAAAACCGTTTAAAGGCATTCCGGGTTCTGTCGGTGATCAGCAATGTAGTTGTGCCGGAACGCGTGTCAACACAGATGCCATGAGCATTATCAAAGTGTTCGTCTCCAGTTCCTCGTCCTCCAAAAGAATTTTTTAACACACCTTTTTCATCATAATGTAAAATGTGTTGGGCACCATAGCCATCGGCAATATAGAAATCACCATTTTCAAGAACTGTTGTCTCAGTAGGGACAAACGCTTCCTTTTTTTGGTAGGCGGGAATATCGCCCGGCGGATCAATGGTTAAAAGTATTTTGCCATCAATTGTTGTTTTATATACCTGATGTTTAGCGGTATCTGTGATAAATAAATAATCCTCCTTGCCGGTATGCTGAACCGTAAGTCCATGTGCTCCGGGAAATTCTTTACCCCAGGTATCGATCAGTTTTCCACTTTTGTTGTAAATAATAATGTTGTTTTTTGTTTCGTTGGTCAGTAATAAAATCCTCCCCTTTACATCCTGGATCATTTCGTGACAGTCATTTACCGGAGTTTTTTTTGGATTAAGGGCGCCCCATTCGGTATGCAATCTGAAGGTCATTTCGTTATGACCATAAATCTTCCCTTTGGGTTTACTGAAAAGGTCTTTGGATATTAATAATCCGGCAGCAGAAAGAGCTGCGTTTTTCAAAAAGGATCTTCTTTCCATATTTGTTATTTAGCAATACAACTAATGTTTAATTTATGCAGATGTTAAGTAATCAGTTTCTCACTGATCGGTGTTAGCTATATAGTTTAAACAACAGCAGCAGTAAAAAAGTTTAAAATAATTCTTAACTCCCCTTTTGAACAGGGTGAAGTAGGGAAATTAGATGTTTATGCATTAAGGAGAGTATAGGTGGTCTGTTCAGGTTACAGAGATCCTTAACTTTATCTGCTCTTTGGAATTCTATAATATTTCATTGTTACCCGTTGTGAATGATCTTTATCGCCTAACCAATGTTTATTGTCTGCATTTTGAAGATTTTTGTCTGTGTATCGAAGATCTTTGTCTGGATTTTGAAGATCTTTGTCTTGGGAACCAAGATCTATGTCTAGGTATAAAAGATTTGCATCACAATATTGAAAGTAATTGTCTCCACTGACAAATTGATACGAAAGTGAGACACAATTTTAATTTATCTGCAATTCTTCAATCTTTTGTTTGACCAGGTTATTCAGATCATCAGGAGACAACCCTTCGGGATTAATTGCCGGAAGAAATGCAACAACGATTTTTGTTCTTCTTATTCTGAAGCGATCAGTCGGTTCACCATAAAACGCTCCGGATAATGAAATTGGAACTATCGGAATATTTAATTCGGCACTCAGGATAGCGTATGTTTTTTTAAAAGGTCCCATTTCTCCGGTAGATGTCCGCGTCCCTTCAGGAAAAATCAAAATCTTTTTACCAAGTTTTACTACTTCAGCCATCTTATGGATAGATTCCTTCAAATCTTTAGCCAAATCCATGACAATGACGTTTGTATGACGAGCCACATACCTGCGAACAGCTCCATTGACATGATCTTTTTTTGCGTACGCATAAGTATTTCTTAATGTTTTGTCATCCAGGTAGGAGAGGATAAGAAACGCATCCAATTTACTTTGGTGGTTGGAGGCAAAAAAACAAGGACCTTCAGGGATGTTTTCAAAACCTCTTCCTTCAATCTTAATAAAGAGATTTGAAATGGAACGGACCGATCCAACAATCATTCTTAATAAAAAGGAGGACCGGGGCAAATCTACTTTTGCGTCATCTTTCATCCGCTCCATCCAGGAGGCGTCTTCCTGCTTGTAAAATTGCTTATGGATACCAATAAATTCAGAAGTAGCCCGAATTGAGGAAAACTTAATCAATTGTTCTTCAGTCATTTTAATGCCAAATGTTTTGTCAATTTGATCGATAAGTCCTAGTTTGCCCAACGAATCGAGAGCAACATCAAACACAATATGATCATCGGGTGAAACATCCATTTCAACATGCGACTGAATCAAAGATTTTAAAACCTTGTATTCTAATGTTTCAGGTTCTTGAGGTCTGATTCTTTCGCTAACTTTACTGTTTATCAGTTCTTCGAGTTTAAACCTTTGTAATTTAGACAACCGAGTTCGTGGCAACTCCTGATTAACCAATGTAAATTGCCTGATTTGCTTGGAGGGACTTGTTGCCGCATTATATGGGGATATGACTGAATCTCTGAAAAAGGATTGAACATCCTCGATTTTGTTATCTGACAGATATTGAAAATCCGGAAAAATGACTGCATGAAGCAACTCTTTATGCATAAAAACACCTGCCTCCTTAATTGCAGGTGAGCCTTTTTCAAGTTTTATTTCGAGTTCTAAAGGGTTAATATTCTTGCCATTAGAGAGAACAATGATCTCTTTTTTTCGACCTGTAATGTATAAAAATCCCCCCTTCTCAATTCGTCCAAGATCGCCGGTATAAAGCCAACCGTCTTTGATTACTTCGGCTGTTTCCTCAGGACGATTGTAATAACCTTTCATAATATT
>CAIOOC010000098.1 GCA_903859795.1 uncultured Bacteroidia bacterium | reverse complement strand
GTGACTGGAGTTCAGACGTGTGCTCTTCCGATCTGGTTAAAAAGCAATGTTGACCCTGGCACATGAGGAGTGCTGTTTTTCACATACCGTTCATCGGTGAGATTTATAAAGGTTGCAACAGGTGCAAAGGCATTCTGAAACCAGTCGAGTGTAGGAGTTGGCTTCAGATCTTTAATATTACCAATAAACCAGTCGCCCGTGTAACCGTAATTATTTGCCAGGTAGCAAAAAGCGAGTACACCGGCTGGATTAGGGTTACTCCTGAGCCATTCTGTCTCAAGCTCCATCCAGTAGGCCTGGAATTCACGGTTTTGATCAGGTGATGAGTTGGCGCCTAAATAATATTTGTAAGTATTCAGGGTTAGTTTGCTGGGTGTACCGTTTCTCCAGAGCCATACCCATCCGTATTCATTAATCAATTGAGGAACTCCAGCTGCATCAATTCTCTGGATGACATCAGGTTTGAAATTAAGATTACCTAAAGGATAAGGATTCTTCTCAAATTCAGAAAATGATTTCCATGGCATGGGTCCCTGGTAGGGATGGGGCTCATCCATTTCATCCTGAGGCATCTGGTCGCTGGTCATATACCCCGAATCCCAGATACGTGTCGGATCGAGTTTTTTTAATTCAGGAATCAGTGTATTCCCGATATAATCATCCCAGTTTTCGTTGATGGCATCCCAGATAGCAATACTCGGATGATTTCCATCACTCCACACCCAGTCGGTGTATTCCTTTCGAAGCTGATCGTCCCATCCATGGTTCTGCCAGTATAGCCATTCGTTCTGGAACATCAGCCCGTATTCATCTGCCAAATCGTACCAGAAATCGGGTGCAATTCCTACGCAGATGCGCATCATATTCCAGTTAAGTTTTTTGGGGAGATCGAAAAGCAGTTTCTTCACCCACGCTCGGTCCCAGACAAGGTTGCTGCAATCGGGATCCTCGAAGAATCGCTGAAGTGTAACGTTTGTACCTCTGAGGATGTACTTTTCGCCATTGAGGTAGAAAAATTTTCCTTTTCGGGTAAAATCGCGCATTCCGAACTGTTTTGCAAGTTCGTCTGAATTGCCTTTGTCGTTTTTGAGGGTTGCAGTTGCGATGTATAGAAAGGGTTTATCTGGTGTCCAGTTTGTAAATCCCGAAATAGGAATCTCCATATCAGCTTCAGTTAAGTTGTCACGCTTGGCATTAAATCTTCCGTTTTTTTCTGCAATTACCTTTCCTGTGAGCTTTTCAGTAATTGAAATATTCAGCGTTAAAGAATCAGACATTGCATCACCAACAAAAATCTGAGACGGAAGAAGATTGCGGATTTGTGCCTTAACAGTCACTTTTCCACCTGCGACTGAAGGCAAAACAAGCAAGCGGTTAATGCGCATCTTACCAGTAAAGGAAACCTGAACATCATCCCAGATTCCTGGAAGATAATGTTCTTTTTCTTTGTCTGTTCCCCCTGCGGCGTCACTTGGCAGCCATACCCGGTCACCTATTTTGATCAGAATCTCATTCTCTGCGCCATACCTTATTACACCTGTAATTGGAAATTCAACAGGCGTGTAGCAAGCAACAGATAACCCCATATCATATCCGTTTACATACACCTGAGTCACATATTGGCTTTTTTTAATGGTGATCATCGCCTCCTTGCCATCGAGCTCCTTTGGGATAAAAACGGTTTTACGATACCAGCTGTACCTGGGGGTATAGTCGATGTTGTAAAGATTGTGCTGATCCTTGGCAACCACTTTATCGGCACGCTTAAAAAACTTGTCGTAATCTTCAATTTTTGGAACTGCAAGATGGACAAGTCCGGGGACGGGAATGGTACGCGTGAATTTGGCAGGCGGAAAGGCATTTGTTGTCTGGTCGAATTGCCAGTTTCCATTTAAATTGATCGTGGTTCTCGGTTCCTGCTGCGAAAAAACGAGGATCGCGTTGAATAACATGAACAAAAGAAGTCCTGAAATTTTCATCATTCAATAAGTTAGTCGTTATTTATGATAAGAAGCAGCCGTTACCGGGAACATTGTGACCCTGAATTTCGTCGACCCGTAGGGGACCAGATGGATCTTAACGGAAAGCCCTTTTTCAACTGGTTTATCTGGAAGTACTTTGTTCTCAGTTGGATTCCAGTTAAATTCCTGAGCATTTACAGTTAGTTTAACCGGCGAGTCAAGCGACCAGTTCCAGTTCTCAGGCATTGTTGTACGCTGAACTGTAATCTGTTGAAGCGCATCTGCAGGTTTTACATCTAAAGCATAATTGAATTTAGCACCTGCTGTTTCCTGGTCGGGATTTATATCAGGAATCGGAAGAGAAAACAGCAATGGTCCATAATATACACAAGCATACGGATTATGGATAGTTGTATCCTTTGCCATTTTGTGGTACGGATCGAAATAGGCGATCTGGGGATAAGGTGTCTCATTGCCCTGCACAACCTTTGGTATCATGGGTAATACTATTTCAATCTGATCATTCATTGCCCAAATCCGGGAAAGCTTTACAAACCCATTTAGCTGTTTTTCTATCTTCACGGATTCTGTATTGACCGTGATCAAAGGGTTTGCACACCACGCCGGAATACGAAGATAGAGAGGAAAGAGACTTGGATGTTGTATTTTAATTGACATTTTTATCGTTTCTTCGAACGGGTAATTGGTCTGGCAGTTGATTTCGGCAAGGGTATTATTTGCCACTTCGGCCTTTACTTTGCATGGACCATATAAAGTGGCGGCAAGTCCATGATCGGTTGTAGCCATCCACATATTGATGACATAATTTGGAAGAATCCTGCAATTATTTGAAACACAGCAAAGTACCGGATGTCCAAGCTTTGTGAATTTGTAGCACTCTTTCCCCGGTGATTTTGGCTCCTCACCTGGAATCTGATTACTGTACCGGTTCATACTTTGATAATAACACATCGTCGAGAAATCACGGGCAACTGGAGCGGGTGCTGCATTAAAGAAAATGGTCTCAATTTTATCTGAATACTTTTCTTCTCCTGTAATTTGCAGCAGACGATCGAAGGTATTAATCGCAGCAGAAACATCACAGGTTTCAATATTTCGGGTGGCTCCGATCCCCGCGTGAAACTCCTCGCCAGAGGTTACACCAACCGGCAGAAGATTTGTACTCTCAGCCCAGCTAAGTGCACTTAATGTGGCACCAAGGTCTTTTTTTTCGCCTGAAAACAAATAGAATAAGGCCGGAACACGTATATTTTCAAAATAAATCACATTGTGACCTGGTTGGAGTTTCCGTGCATTCCAATTTGCCCTAAGAGCTTGATATTCTTCGGTTTTACCAAAACTTGCAATATTGTTCCGAATCGTAGTATCGCCTGTCATAAGGTATGTATCCATCATCGGGTCAATATTCACTGACCCCGATACTGCCCTGAAATGTTCGATCAGTTTAGGTAGCGAATAATTGCGATACACTTTTGTTAACGCTTGCAGCACTTTCTCTTTTCCTGATGCCTGATAGTAAGCAACAAGAGCACGCCCCATATGGGAATGAGCCCAGCTGTTAAATTCCACCCAGCCCTGGGTGCTGTCAATTAAGGCTTTTTTGGGTAGCCAGTAAATGAAGTTATCACCTCTCTTCAAAACTCCTTCCACCACAGTGTCGAGTCTTGCAGATGCCTTCTTTATTAACACCGAATCATTTAGTATATAACCAAGCCTGACGGCTCCATCCAGCCAGTAACTGCATTGTTCAAGAGGCCACCCTCCTCCGTTGGCGGTAGCACCCATCGCTTTAAAACCATATCCTTTCCATGCTTCTCCAAAGGTGGGCGAGTACTCGTCCAGGTGTCCTGTAATTCCGTTGGCAGCATTTTTTGCCCAGTCGCGTATCCATCCTTCAGGTGAAACCGCCCCGGGCTTTAACGGAAAGAATACAGGTGAGACCATGAGTCCGGAGCTGTTTTTAACAATTGTCCCTGTAATTTCAGCCTCAGGCTTTTGAGTACAGGACAGCAGGACTATTGCAATCAAACCAATGAAAAGCGAATAAGGGAGAAATTTTCTTTTCATAATGCTAATTATTAAATAGTTAATGGATATCTAAAACGATTTTCGTAAAATCAGATTAAATGGATTGTCAATTTTCTCCTTATTTCCTTCAAGTATCATCTCTGCCATACTTTTTCCCATCCGGGAAAAGTCGGTGGAAACAGTCGTTATTCCGGAGGCAACAATTCCTTTTAACGGAGCTTCATTGTAGGAAACAATCCCGATATCTTTACCTAAAACCAGTTGTTTCTCAATAGTGTGCAGTACCAGATACTCAAGATCACGGTCATCAACAACTACGAATGCATCTTGCGTGTTGATCTTGAAGGCATTTAAATCGCTTACAATCTCGAAATCAACCGGATGTTGCTTGCAAAAATCCCGGAATCCGGTTGCAATATCCCGAAAGTGTGATCTTTGATGCCTTATGACCAATATAAGCCGTAGGTATTTATCCACCAGTTGACTGTTTTGCTTTAGAATCCGGTAAATATCCCTTTCAAAATCCTGACAGACATACGGATAGATATCCTTGTATTGTTTTCGTCCCTGGTCCAGAATATATACCTTATTGGCAGGGAGTTT
>CAIOOC010000097.1 GCA_903859795.1 uncultured Bacteroidia bacterium | reverse complement strand
GTTGTCCAGCCAAATAATCCAGGCGGAAAAGCGGGATCTCTGCTGCAGGCCGCCATTGTATAAAGTCCCTGATACCAGGCTTTCAAGAGCACTGTATCTTCGATTGAAACGGACGATTTACTCCAGTAGTCCTGCCACCAGTTGTTGTGAGCCGTGAGCAGACTTAGCTCAGAATTTTCGGTTATGGATTTAATTTGTTCCAAAACATATTTTTTCGGGTCAGGATTTTTGAATTTGCTTTCAACCGCTAATACGATAAGCAACTTCTTACCCGGTTGAACCGTTACGGTTTCCCCCTTATAATTGAATACTTTTAAGGCAACTGCGACTTCAGTAGGGATATCCACACTATCGGAAAAGGCTCTCGTTAACCATAAGATATCCTCCGTTTTGCCGTTTTTTATAAGGGCCTGCCTGTTGTCCGGTGTGGAGAGATTTATTGTAACCCTTACCGATTTAACGGGTGAAATCAATTCAATGAAAATCAGGTTTCGGGTGGCACAAACCCATGATCTGGATTCAATTCTTTCTCCTTCCTTCTTAAGCCTGCATGTCGTTATCCCATTCTTTACCGATTGTTCGGCAGTAAAACCAGCCTCTTTAAAACCCTCAATTTGCAGATCGACAAATCCAGCAATTCTTGGACCTGACAAGCCATCTGCCTGGGATCTGAGTCTCCAGAAGTCATTTTTGGAGAGGTAATAACGTAATCTGTCGGCTTCAAAACCAACGCACATCGTCAGGTCTCCGTTTCCCATCAATGGGGCACCCACCGAATTATCACTTGGGGTACGTGGAGGAGAGGTCAACCAATAGTTTTTAAATGGAACAGCGTCATCAGCCAAACCGTTCCTGTCAAGGGCAAACAAGTCACCCCAGACAATGAGTAAAAACAAGATAAGGCTGATTTTGATCATTCGGAATAATAAGTATTGTTTACAAAAAAACTTTGGTGAAATTTGGTGTATTGGTGCTTTTGTGGCATTTTTCATTTTTTTCCACCCAAAACACGAAATCACAATATTCAGCCAAAATAAATTCAATTTAATTATCAAACGTTAACGATTTATCGAGCTCACTTGCATTTGCAATTAAATCCTGATCTGCCCTTTCATCGAACCCGCAAATTGAGGTCATAACATTGGAAACACCTTTGGCATAAAATGCGGCAAATTCCATGTCTGCTGCCAATAGATTTCCCGCCTCGTCAGTTGCCCTAAAGTGAAAACCGGCGACCAACCCATAAAGTATTAAATCATAAGGCAAGTTAAGTTCCCGCGCCAGATGAACAGCACCTGACAAACGATCTTCTGCACTAAGCTTACGTTGCAGGTCACACCCAACCCTGAACACGGTATCACCCAGAGCTCTGTTTTGAAACCGTCTGATCAGATCATCGGTATGCTCCGAAAGCGCCTCGAATGTAAATTCATCAGGATATTTTGCTTTCAGAATATTCGCTGCCTGTAACATGGTTTGTCGAACCCTTTCTTTTATTGATTGATCAGATAAAACTTCGTACAAAAAGGCGTATTCAGGATGAGCAAGAAAACCCAAATAAGCGGTCGTGGCATGACCCAGGTTGTGAATAAACAGTTTCCTGTCAACCCACGCTTTCATATTTTCCTTTGGAGCGAGACCTTCAATCTCCGGAATCGGATTTTTAAATGCCTTTTTATCGAGAATTAAGGTATTGTAAGGTTCTGCATAGACCTGGAGAATATCAGCATCCATCTCTTTCTTAAGCATGATGGGAACCATTTTCCCGATGCTTGTTTCAATAAGGCCGACTCTTTTGGAAAGGAGAAATCCTTCGGGTAAGTGTTTTTCAAGTTCAACATGCATAAATTCAGCCGAATTCCTGAGGTTCTCAGCGATAATTATATCGAGAGGTTTTGGATCCGGCAGCTCATATCTTGCAACCAGACCTTTGGCTATAAGGTGCATAACTGACTTCATTCCATGCAACCCAACCGAAACAGCCAATAAACGGGCAGTTGCAATTTCTCTTATTACCTCCTTTTCATCTCCGCCAAAAACCCCTCTCACATTATTCACTGAAATGATCGATTCAATTTCATCTTTTACTACCACATTGTAACAATGGCGTTTGTTAAGCTCATCAATTACGGCTTTATAAACATCAACAAATATGACTTCATATCCTCCCCTGCTAAAGAGCTGACCAATGAAGGATCGTCCAATTTTACCGGCACCGAAAAGAACTAATTTATGATTTGAATCCTGACTCACTTCGTTGAAATTTGTTGAATGTACTGATATTTAAATATTTCCACAATTTTGTGTTTTTCGCCCAGTTCTTGTTCAATATATGTCCCTCCAACATAATAACAGGCAAAACCACCTGAAGCAACTCCCCATGCTACGGCTTCAATCAAATTAAGTTTTTCTGCCTCACTTGTTTTCAGTTGGTGTGCCAATGATGAAATTATTCCTCCTGCAAAATTATCCCCACATCCTGTCGTATCTCCCTTTGATTCAGGATGATGTTTGAAATCTTCGTTCACTCTTCGGGAAACAGGAAGTTTTATCAATTCCGATTTTTCAAATAACTTTCCATTTGAGAACAGATAAAAATCCTGGGCTCCGTTCGTAATTACAAGTGTTGCAATATCCAGACTCACAAAATATTGGGCAGCGTCTTCGATCGATTTTTTGCCACTGATTTTAAGTGACTCTTCGCAATCCATAATAAGTAAGTCGATTAACCCGAAATTTTCAACTGTATCGACAAGCGGCCAGGGTTGCCCCGAGTTTCTCTTCTCATTACGAAAATCAAAAACTGTATTTACCACTGTCAGACACCCTTTGTCCTTTGCCCGGGTTAATAAAGCCGTGAGGTTATCGTGAATCAGGGGGACAAGCGCGGTTCCGCCAAAACATACGATATCAGCCTCAAAAAAATCGTCACCTAGTAGCTCTGGGGTATAATCCCATGCAGCGCCGATATTGTTGACGAAGGTTCGTTCGCCATGGTTATTATCGAATGTAGGATCAGAAAGAACATCTGTAAATGGTGTCCTTTTATCGGATATCCGTTTATAATGGTCAATATTTAAAGGTGTTTTCCTGACCAAATCCTCTATAAATTCAGCTGTCTGGTCCCTGCCCGTCCCACCATAGAACCGGACTTCAAAATCTTCTGTTGGCAGAAGTTGTGATGCGTTAATTAAAGAAACAAGCCCCGGTCCACCAATATTAATGGCTGCAGGTAAATCTCCACCAGTCAGTTCTCTGCTGATTTCCGCATAAGAGACTCCTGAGAAATTTTCGAGTTCTTCAGTAAAAACAAGCTTTCCCGGAGCAAGACCACCATCGCCATCTTTATGTGACAGATATTTTTTAAAGGACTCAGAATTAAACCGGACTCCTGTGTACAAATAATCAGCAAGGGCACAACCTGTCCCGGCGACAATAATTTTCCTGTTCATCCGTTATAAAAATGTTTTGTAATCGGAAGCCATTAAATGAATTGGCAGCTCATCTTCTTCAATTACAGGAAATCTTCCGATTGTTTCATGGAACCGATTATCTGCAGAATCATCATTCACACAACTCACTTCACCTACAAGCACTTTTCCCTTGCCGGGCTCCCCATAAAATCGGTGATATATTCCCTGTTCAAGGCATATACTTTCACCTGGAGTCAATACTATCGAATCGCCAGGCTGCAGGTTGCGCACAATTCCATCTGTTTTTATACTAAAAGGAAGATCGGAAAGATCCTCCTCCTTATCCGACTTGTACAAATCAATGACCAGATTACCACCACCACGATTGATGATATCTTCCATCTTTGACCAGTGAAAATGCATAGGAGTTTCCTGGTTTTCCTCAACAATCATGATTTTTTCTGCATAAGGCTTTTTATCGACATGCAATTTGCCATTTCGGATAGTGAAAAGAAAGAGACCTCTTTTGTAGAAATCACCCGATCCAAAATCGGTAATGTCCCATCCAAGCATATTTTCGATAACTTCGTGAGCACTCTCCTTATTTTCTTTCCAATCCTCGACACTCCAATAGGCCCAGGGTGGAAGGATAAACTGCTTTTGAGCCATAAATGACTTCGCATCCAACAGAATCTTATTTATTTCGCTGCGTTTCATTGTTTTATAATTTGATTATAATTCTTTCAGATAAAATATCGGAAAGCCTTTTTAAAATTGATTTAATTTAAAAATTCGGAATATACCGCTCAATAATCCATTGTTACTCATTTGAATAACTTGTGAAACACTAAATAAACCACATAGGAACACAAAGGTTATCACAGAGATTACATAGAGGTATTCAACCGCAAGGGTGGTTATAGCAATGCATTTATTTTTTTTATCATTACATTGATCTCTTCCATTCCGCTGAGAAGTTCTATGGTCAGATCGATACTTCTGATTTCACCCGGTTCAACGTATTCTTTTACGTCTGCGTTTCGCGGATCAATGCGGCCACCGACAAAACAATTGCAAGGCTCCATACCCATCACGTAATCACCTTCTCCCATTTGTTTCCATTGGGCAAAATTGAAGAGTTGATTTTTACTGTAATGAAGTACAACCCCGATTTCAAGTCGCTTATTAATCAGTGCAACGCAGGTGTTGCCCACTTTATCCGAATTTAAGTCATGATAAAAAACCTGTTCTGCATACTCCGGAGTAGGTGGTTGACATTCACCGGAAATGGCTGCGCCGTTAATCGCTTCCTGATCTCTCGGAATAAGTTTGGCCGTAGGGGTAACTAAAATTGAATCAGCATCTAGCAGCGGATAACCCATGTTAAAGTGAAACAGCAGATTCAATTCTTCACGTTTAAAACCCAAATTCTCAATTGTGTTTTGAAGTGTTATTTTGTTTTCGCCATATTTCGAGATAATTTTCCTTCCAAGAACAAGATTTTCTCCAAAGAGACGTGCCTCCCGCATCTGTCCGCTAATGGTCAGAACAGGGACATCATCAATCCATTCGGTTGAGTCATTTACCTGCTCTGCCGGGGTGTTGGCCATTCTGCCATGAAGCGGGAAATATTCGCCGTTTTCTTCGCAAGGTGAGCCGACATTCCGTAAACCGCATGTAGTCAGGAATCCCGCGAGATAACTGCGCAGGAATCCGATACCTTTTTCGTCATAAAACTCCGGAGCAACTATCCCCGCTTTTGCGATATAACTGCAATTAATTCCTTTGAACGACAACCCGGCAATATCGAGACAACGATCTGCCAAAATGGTAAATTCAAGTCCGGAACCGTTTTTTACATCATAAGCTCTTACTCCTTTGGATTTTCCATCAACAAGGATATACTCCTTTATTCCAAACAACTGGCTGAAGTCTCCTACATAACGGAGCATCTCTCTTTTATTCTCATTCATTTTTGTCATAGATTTTATTGCTTAATTCCAAGTGTTACTATTTCGTGCGGTTTTAATTTAAGGCTAACTTTATTACCTTCTGTTACAGGAGCAACTGTATTTTCAAGAGGTAACTCGATAATACTCAGTCTTCTAACAGATTTGATCGTTGCTGGCAAATTGATTTTTGCTGATGTCTCTTTTCCCTCTATCTCGACAAACCGAACAATAAGCTCATCACCCTCTTCCGACTGTTTGGCACCGGTCATTTTAACGTTTGAGGGGAAAACCGAGAAAAAGGTAGCTTCTTCAGGACGGGTGGCATGTTGTTTTACAAGCGCCAGGGATGGCGGTTCAGCTGCATAAACCGGCACATTGAAATCGTCTCCCTCAGCCCAAACATCACTCTTCCAATCTCCTGCATGGGGATAGAGAGCATAACTGATATTGAATTTGCCAAGATTAGGATAAATATCAGGGTCACCAGCTGACCTCATCAATGTGATTCTCAGTTCACCTTTTTCAAAGGAATGACCATATTTGGTCTTATTCAAAAGTGCAATACCAGTTTTACCGTCATTGACATCGACCCATTTCTGGGCAGGAACCTCCTGACCATCATTTGCTTCGGAGACAATTCCATAATCGTTGCGATGTTTGAGCGATTCTGCTATTGGTTTGCCTGCGATCATTCCGTTTGCCGGTCTTTCGACAATATCAAAGGGTACCTGACAGTAAAATCCCGAATTTTGAATTGCAAGCGGGAATACGGCACGCAACATTGGAGAGTCAGTTGAATCGGACCCTGTCTCAAGCCAATGTACTTCCATATCATAATTAATCCTTGGATATGAGCGATAGATATAGACACGCTCGATAAACCGCGATTTCCCCCAGGTCTTAACGGTTTCAATGCAGGCTCTAACCGGACCGTTTTCAACAACCTTTACACTCTTAATATTTTTAACATCCTCTATTTTAACGTTTTTATTTAGCACCCATGATTTCATTCCCCCTTTTTTGTCTTCCTGGAACATCCGGAGTGTATTAAGTTGACCACCTTTTTTTACACACTCTGTTTTTGTACGCTTGTCAATCAGACTTACAATACCGCCGGTTTTCATATCAACTTTGATAGTGAAAAAGTCGGTTTCAAAAGTTTTGTCCTTAAAAAATATTGGTTCGTTAAATTCGCCGGGTTTGGTCACATCGACGTAGAATGTTTTATATCCGCCGGCCGGAAGGTCATCGACAATAAACTGAACCTTGGAGGTAAATCCAGGTGGCGTCACCTTTGCCCAGACAATCTGTGCCGGATAACTCTTTCCTGAACCGTCGCGAACTAATACGGTGGCAACTTTTCCCTGACCTTTATCAATTGGATTGATATTTTTCGACCCGTAAAAATTGCCCCAGCTGTTTACTTTAACCGTAACGGGTTCTGTATGTGAATAGACACTCGCCTCAACAATCGTTTTCCTTGATTCAGGGTGTTGATTATATGCTACGACAGGTTGTCCCATACCGGTTTTAAAATTCACTTCATCGGCCATTTTACGGAACGCATTATCACGCAGATCAGTCGATTTGCGCAGCACGTCGGCATAGCGTGCAACGGCCTCTTTGTTGGCCTCATTGATAGCAGAGCCAGGAAGAATATCGTGAAACTGGTTAAAAGCGACTGTGGTCCAAAGATCGCGAAGTTCAGTATCAGGGTATTTATCGCCGTTGAGCCAGCGAAGAGTATTAAAAAACTCACTGCTGTAAAGCATATTTTCGCAATTCCGGTTTCCCTCCTTGATATCTGAGACATTTGAATAACACCCTTCGAAAATAAACTGCATCTCTCCATGGTGGGTTGGCCTTCCATCCATCTCATGAGAAATTTTATCAAAGAAATTCCCGGCAGAGGTAAATTTCACAGCCGGATAACCAGGTGTCTTATCGAGTTGATGCACCATATCAATGTTTGCACGGGTAGGGCCGCCACCATGATCGCCAACACCGGTAATTTGAAGTAACCGATGCTTGTCGGGTGTTATCTTCTTAAATTCATCCTTCAGATCAGGTTTGATATCTCCGTTATAACCATCATTTGCATAACACAATACCTTTGAATTATCACTTCCCTCCCACCAGAAAGAGCCTTTGAATGGTTTTGTCCGGTGAAAATAGAAATAATTGCAGCCTGCCTGTTTCAGGATCTGTGGCATTTGTGAAATATGACCGAAATTATCGGGCAGCCACCCTACATGGGCCATCTTCCCAAAACGACTTTGGAAATAATGCTGGGCCAATAAAAAGGAGCGGCCGATAGCTTCTCCTGACGAAAGGTTGACATCCCCTTCTGTCCACATCCCACCGCCTAACTCGAGACGACCGGCTTTTACATATTTTTTCACCAGTTCGAATAATGGGGGATCGACCTTTTCCACAAAATTATATACCGATGCCTGGCTTTGAATCATTGCAAAGTCGGGAAACTCATCCATAAACGCGACTGTCTGACGCAGATTATCATTAGCCATTTTCATCGTTTCCGAATATGTCCAGAGCCAGTTCATATCCATATGGGCATGACCAACCACATGAATTGTATCCTTTGATGTGGTGCCTATGCTTTGCGCTACAGCAACGCTGAACAATGGCAACAGATTCAAGGTCAGCAATAAAGCAGTAATATTCCAAAACACTATTTTCATCATCTTAAGTTTAGTTTTGATTTTTTTATCTTTTCAGCCGTTGAACTCATTTACAGCATCAAACATGGCCACGATATTCTCGGGTGGTACATCAGGCATGATGTTATGAACGGTATTAAAAACATATCCTCCACCCACGCTGAATATCTCCAGATTATGTTTCACATGATCTTTTACCTGTTGGGGAGTTGCATTGTTCAAAATACTTTTGGTATCGCAACCACCACCCCAGAAGACCAGGTCCTTCCCAAATTCAGTTTTTAACCGCTCAGGTTCCATATTCACTGCATTGATCTGAACAGGGTTTAAAATCTCAAATCCGGCTTCGATTAGTTCGGGAATCAATTCATAAACACCCCCGCAGCAATGTAACATCGTATGAGCTGTAGAATTTGCTTTTACATAATCGCACAGTTGTTTATGACGTGGTTTAAAGAATTCCCGATACATTTCAACCGACATAAACGGACCGTTGGTCATTCCCAGATCATCTCCAAATTTAATAATATCCACCACATCGCCAACGGCTTCAATAGTTTTTTGAAGACCATTCATGTGGCTTTCCATAAGTGCATCGAGAAATGAATGAACATTCGACGGGTCGGCAAGCAAATCCATCAGGAAGTTGTCCATTCTCCGGATAAATGTTCCCCATTCGAACAGATTACAGCCAATTCCCAAAAGCAGTGCTTTGTCGGTTTTCGATTTAAGATCGATTGTCTTTTCTCGCAGCATCGTGTAAAAATCCTTTTCATCGGACCAGTCCCAGGGGGTAAATCCAACACCTCCCCAAATTACCCGTTTCATATCGTGAGCCAGGTTTTTGTAATTATCGGGATATCCATCAAGGTATGGAAAAATTGTCTGATCAAAAAACGTCGCCCCCACAGGCATCCTGCCAATAACTTCGCCACTTGATCCATAGATTATGTTTGAATCATCCGAAAGTCGCTCTGTTTTTAGCCAATTTGGATAAAGTGCCTTGTGATCTGAGATAATCTCTATCTCCTTCCAGTAGTTTTCACCCGTATTGAAGTGTCTGCCAATGTCGATCACATCTACATTAAAATGTTCAAGCAACTCCATCTCTGGTTGAGCAACTTCCTGGATTACATCATAGGCATGCGTCTTAAGGTGGTCCTTGCCTAAATATTTGATCAGGTTTTGGTAAGCAACCACTGAAATACCGGAACTGGGAGTTGCTCCGAGATCGATTGGAACCCTGTCGGGCTGCTGGTGATTAATTGCTGCGATAATGCGTTCGCGTGAATTCATGGTCTATGTTGTTCGGTTAATGATGAAAAAATCACTTTCATAGGCTTTTAGGCTGTAAACTGGTTTTTCATACAAATCAAGCCTAAAAGTCTAATAGCCTAAAAGTCTAATAGCCTAAAAGTCTATCAGCCTGCTTCGTCCCCCACTCCCTATTGGGTTTATCGCTCATGACAAGATAAAGCTTGCCTCCCTTTATTATATCCTGATGGCTTATAAACGGAGTATTAAGCACCTTCCCATTTAATTTTGCAGACTTGATGTATTTAAATTTTTTCGAGCAAAACTCGGCAACTACCTGGAAGGTTTTCCCGTCAGGCAATTGTATTGTTACGCTATTGAAGAACGGACTACCGATTGCATAAATCCCGCTTCCCGGGGTAACAGGGAAGAATCCCATTGCCGAAAAGACATACCAGGCACAGAGTCCTCCCCCATCCTCATCACCCGGAATACCTATTGGTCTGTCGTCGAACCACATATCCATGATTTCACGGATACGTCGCTGCGTCTTCCACGGCTGCCCTGCATAATTGTATAAATAGGGAATATGAAAGGAGGGTTCATTACCAGTCACAAACTGCCCGTTAAGACCAGTAGAATCAGGAAATTTACCCATAAACTGCCATTTGGAAATATGAGTAGGTTCATTAAACAGTGCATCAAGCCTTTCCACAAATGACTTATTTCCGCCTAAAAGGCTGATCAGATCGGGGATATCCTGGGTAACGCTGTAATTCCATGTCCAGGCATTGTTTTCGGCATAATAGGCCCTGCTACCAACACCTCCTGACAATTGAGGATCAAAAGGCTCGATCCATCTGCCATTAGCCATTTTGGGTGCCATAAATCCGGTAGCCGGATTAAAAACATTGCGATAGTTCTTCGAACGTTTTTCGAAATATGCATAATCATCCTTTTTACCAAGTGCTTTGGCAAGCTGCGCCAGGCACCAGTCATCATAACTATGTTCGAGGGTAAGTGTGACAGCCTGACGTTTTTCAAAACCATCAACACGTGAAACTGTTTCGGCGCTGTCTTCAGGCAAGGCCGGATACCACCCGTTTTTTGTATAAAAGCTATCCAACGAACACATCGGTCCGTTTCTCCAAGGCAGCATTGTGGCCTGGGTCGCATTTTTCCTTAACCCTTCGTAGGCTTTGGCAACATCAAAATTGCTGGCCCCTTTTTGATAAGTATCCCAAACCAAAGCGGCGGAATGAAATCCAACCATAGCGGGAAAATCACCATAAAACTGAGGGAAGCCTGGCATCCAACCGCTTTGCTCGTACATCCGGACATACGAACCGACCATATCGGCCTGCTGTGCAGGATTTAGGATCATCATCAACGGGTGCAGACCACGATAAGTGTCCCAAAGCCAGTCATCGACAAAGAATGGATGACCACCATCTTCATGAATTTTACCGTCGTAACCACTGAAATAACGACCATCCTCTGAAATATTGACCATGCGTTCGTTACAACGATAAAGCGAGGTGTAGAAGATCCGTTTCTCCCGTTCTGTTCCGCCTTCGACCTGGATTTTTCCAAGTTCAGCTGCCCATATCTTATGACTATCCCCTGTTATCGTTTCAAATTTCTTGTCATTCGTTTCCTTATGAAGATTGACTGCCGCCTGGTTTTCATCGATATAAGAAATTCCAACCCGAACTTCCAGAGGCAGTTTAAGGGAACCATATCCAACATAAATTCCGATTCCTTTACCGGATATATCGTTGCGATCTTTTAAATCGCCGGAAACAAAAGAACCCGATTTTTCGAACGAACTACTGAATTCTGCATAAAAATATTGCTTTGTCTTCTCGAATTCTTCCCATCCCTGTACTACATTATTGCCTTTAACCTTAAAAGAGGCATTCCCTTCTGAACGGAAAATTAGGTTATCAGAATCTTTAGATTTAAAGTTAAACCGGTATATAACAGAATGTTCAGTAGTTGTCCAGTCAGCAATAATATTTGATTCTTCGAGCCACACTTTATGATAATACGGGTGGACCTCCTCCTGATCGTGGTCATATCCGGCAGCATTTTCATTATAGTGAAGATTGAGTTTACCAATTGTCGGCATGATCTCAGTCACATGCCCCATACGGTATGCCGGCATGTTTAAGGCAAAACCATAGATTTTATCGCTCAGATAACGGTCATTCAACCCAGGTTTGGTTACCGGAAAGACACGAACCATTGAGTGGGGACGATGCACCGTTGGATTTTTAGTTGTTAGTAATGTGGCAACACTCCCAATATTGGGATCTACATAGACGGTGACATCCCTTTGGGTGCAGGCACTAAGAATAATAATCAAAAGCAGGAGAATTATTTGTATTCGATTCATTTACTGATTGTTAAATATAGTATTAGTTTTTTACAAGATAAGCATTCAGGATTGAAAGAAATGCGACCAAAGGGCACCAAATCACCATCTGCCGGCTGGGAGGCACCAAAATTAAAAAGTCAGGTTTTGAAGACAAATCTGTACTTCATATCCTCTTCAAACCACATCATAAAGTTGGTTCCCCAGATATTGTTATGAAGGCAAAAATGAATCCCCTCCTCTGCTTCAGGTAAACGGTTGTCAAAATTAAGCAATGTCCGTCCGCCCGGAGCTGCCAGCGGTGCATCCAACGATTCGATCGAACATTGACTTGTACTGTTTTCATACTTGACATCCTGAATAATTGCATGCATTTTTCTGTTTCCATCCTTAATTACATCCTTGAAATTGACCCGGGTTCCCAACTTATCAAAAATCCAGTCCCCGTTTGTAACCGACGGTGTAAATGAAAACCACGATGCTTCAGGTAGCCGGTACGCTGGTTTATTAAACCACTGAAGCGTTACCCGCATCTCCTTTTGTGCATTGGGAAAGAATAATTCAATAGTGATTATTTCAGCACATCCGCCGATTGGCTTCCCCGATTTGTCATTCACAGCAAGATCAAGATAAACGGTTTGCCCCTTGTCATCCTTTTTAAGATGAGCCTCCTTTACCAAAGGCATCCATATTCCCGAAACGGGATGGGCAACCTCAATACCTTTTTTTCCAAAATCTTCAATTGCCCAGAAGATTTTTTGAGTTAGATACAAACTCTGAAACTTGTCAAAATCGGGTTTAGAAAAAGTCTGATATGAAAAAAGACATAGCGGGCTCTTCTCTGTAGCCCATTCTATTCCAGATGTTTTATCCCTAAGTTTTACGATTGCTCCAGTGGAATCATCAATCTTAAGTTCAAAAAAATGTGTGTCAATCACATTTTTAAGATTTTCAATCTTTACAAAATAGGTTTTATCAACCGGTATCGGTCTTAAGTGGGCTAACCTTTCATTTGCTTCAAAGGCCTTTGCTTTTGGAAGGTTTGAAATGGCTGTATCTACATATTCTCTTTTTTCCTGCCATGACTGCTCCATTAGTTTAAAATTTGGCTTTGATCGGGCAGCTTTAAAATCTTCCTGTTTGTAAATATTGTAATCACCCAGGTATTTTTTGACGTCGAGTCCCCAGGTATGTTCCGCGGAGAGTAGCATCGGGATTCCAAAAGCAAGATCTGATTCGTCGGCAAACTTCATTGTATTATCCGTTAACCAGCTATTCCTTAACCGAGAGATCTCCCTGAACCTTGCGACTTTTAAAGGATCACTTGCTGCCCCATGAATCCAGGTATCGCCTAGTTCCTGCGTAATGACCGGAAGCTGCTTCTTAATGGATGATATCTCAGTTGCGATAGCATTGAGAGAAGATGCTTCTATTTGTGCGTTCGGATACTGTTTGTGAAGGTCAGCATAAATTTTTGCAATTGCTTCCGGTTTATGGGGTCCGTGATTATCGTTTGTAAAACAGATCGCAACAACAGTTTGGGTCCCTGGCAGGACCATCTGGCTGCCATACTCTTTTTGATACATTAACACTACCTCCGAACCATCCGGAGCCCGCCAAAGACAGATTGGCGGTACATCAGGTGGCATACTTGCAGGATTAACGCCAATGTGCAATAATTCGATCCCATTTTTTGCCAGAATTGGGACCACTCCGCGGGAGTGCCCGGGCACATCTGTCATCTTTGCCGCGATTGTCTTTTTCCCAAATCGTTTATCCAATTTCACCGAAAGCTGAATTCCCAAATCGTACAACGACGGATCAACCAGTTCAGAGTGCATCGTAAATGGTAATCCATGCCAGACGATGTCGCCCGATCCGATCGCTTTTTCCATCCTTTGGCGCATTCCAGAATCGCACTTCTCAAGGAATTGATAGATGAGCCACGATCCTGTGGTCCAGACATACCTGTTACTATTATGCGTATTCCGAAGATTTTCGGCCAGGGATAATGCTCCGGGGATAAATTCTTCCATGTAAATTTTAATCACCTTTGCTGCAAGGTTTGTAAATCCCACGTCCAGATGGGTCTTAAAAACCAAATGGACTTTTTTTATAGCTTGATTATCAAGATTATTCTGTCTGACTGACCCAAACAAAGAAGGTGAAGTGATCATGCCGAGCGTCGCAAGGCTACCGTATTCCAGGAATGTACGTCTTTTCATTTACCTTGAATGTTAAAACTGAACTTCAACAAATTTCACTTCAAACGGATTTAGCTTTACTGACTGGACAGGATTTCCCAGCTCCTTTCCGATAGCATTCACCTCAACAATCCGTTTTACAGGACGACCAGCGATCTTAGATTCCAGATTTAGTTCAGCCGGTTTACCCTCTAACTCTCTGAAATGTAGTGTAACAGATTCCGGATTTTTAAACGAAGGACGGCTGTTCACCAACATTGCATTAGCCGGTCCCGAAATTCTCAGCGTCTCCATTGAATTTAATTTCAATTCATTGGCTCCGGCCGGAAATGTCCTTGTAGGAAAGATATTTCTTTCATTCCATGCATACTTTGTAGCAAAAGTATTCGTAGTATCAGAAGATGAGGTAACCTGGTAATTCCAGCTAAAAGCCCCCTCCTGGAACGCACGGAAATTGGTCATCCAGTAATTATTCATCACGTACGAATATAACCAGGTCTTTCCCGGTTTGGGATATCGCTCATATTTGTTCATATTGAAATCGCTGAATTGCCAAAGCGGAACTTCATTACTCACAATAACTATCTGACCTTTCTTTCCCCGAACCGAGACAAAGTTCTGGGCTGCATTCCAATCAGACGATGATCCGGGAAGCTGTTGTCCCTGACTTAATATACCGCCAATCGTTTCAAAGACAATTCTGGATTCAGGCAATGAGAACGGAAAAGCAACATACAATGCTTCAGGATCCGTTACGATAAGCTTACGAGCCATGTACTTAAATTCGAGCTTTTTAACATTTTTATAAAGACGAATTTCAAGATCAATTCCCCGTGGCAAGCCCTCACTCAATTTTTCGAATCCTTCGAGATCGGATGCAACCTTGACACTCTCCCAAACTACTCCATCTACACCGGTTTCAATTTTCACATTCGATACAGTAGTATGAATGAACGGGGCTGTATCCCTCTTCTTTGAAGTTTCCTTAACAGGTTGACCAATATTGTATGGATTCAATTTATCAGCAAGCTCCTGCTTCAACTCCTTATCATAAAGACTGCTGACCGCGCCGGTGGCTTTATTAATGACGACCTTATAAAAACTGTTCTCAAGCACCTCGGTATTTGTCCCTTTTTCAGGTTTTAGTTCCTGATCTCCGGCTTCAATCTTTAACGCTTTGTAACCCAATGCCGGAATATCTTTTACTTCAAGTACCCAATATGCACCTTCAGCACGTCTGGAAACCATTTGGGCCGGAACTTCCACTCCGGTTGAAAGATCAATTATTCTGGATTTCTTTGAAGATGGCAGAATTTCATTGTCTACAAATAAATTAACATCACCTGAGCGTGTCCATCCCATTGAATTGATTACATAGATGACCGGGAAATCGGCCTTTTTAAGATATTGCTGGAATCGGGCCAATCCCTCTTCGTGAAGAAGAGTAACCTTCTTCAGTGCCTCCCATGCATAAGCTCCTTTCTGAAGCCATTGGCGCGTTGAATTCTCCGAAAATGGATGGTCGATACTTTCGTCTGCTCCACAGGTATGTTCGTCAAAAAAAATCGCATTTTCACTGATATGGTTCATATTGGATTCCAGCGATGGAGATTGTTCTCCACCCATTATCGAGACCATCGCAAATAAACCGTCATCCACCTGTTTCATATTCTGGGTCTTTCTCACCTCAGCTGTCTCTCGCGAAGTTGAGCCATAGCCATCAGTCCACCAGTCGAGCCAAGCATTTTTATAAACCGGAAGAGTTGCGCCATATTTATTTTCAACATATTCGAAAAACTCACTGATTACAGAAAGCCTTAATTTAGGAGATTCATGGGTTGCATTCCAGTTTTTAACAAGTTCACAAGCGGCTGTTGAAGGTGGTGAATTATCTGTGAAATATCCTGAGAATTGAATCCCTATCCTGTCAAAAGGATAGTTCTTCTCTTCCAGGTTGGCAAGCCGGTTAAGCATGTTAGCCACTTTGATCGCTTTGGTTTCCATTCCAAAGAAATTCCCGGTCATATAATGGTCGGCCCTGAATGCCAGCAAATGTGCACCCGACGGCGCTTCCCACCAGAATGCAGTAGGTTTGTCGAATGGCAGCAGTGACCGGGTTTCGTTTATTCCCATGTCGAGATATTTTACCCCTGTATTTTTGAAATAATCGGGCATACACCAGGCAATCCCGTTTACGTCATCCTGCATCGCAGTTTTGACGGGAATACCCAATTTGTCAAATTCCTTTAGTGGCTGAAGAAAATCGACCATCACATTCTCGTCAGAGATTTCTGCCATATTACAATACATGCCGGTTACTTCAATGCGCCCTTCTGCAATCCGCTTCTTTAAACGTTCAATCTGGTAGGATGGTCTTGAACGCAGGTAACCCCGGGTCACCCAGGATGATTCGCATGACCAGCGAAATTTTGCCGCATCTGGAAGGGCATCAGTCTGATCGCAATAATCGAGGGCGTAGTCGATATATCGCATATGTTCGGCCAGTATTTCAGACTGTGGGCGGGTATAACCGATGTCGGTATGGGCATGCTGAACGAGGTCAATCTCAAATTTTTTAACCGGGGTGATAGTCAACGGAAATCTCCCTTCGAAAGGCTTTTCACCTTTTACAGTGATTTCAATCCTTTTGGGAGATGAAACTGCCGATACGGTTAATAAGATCAAATTATCCCCCTTTTTTATCGAATCCTTCCGGCTCTTTTCTCCTGAAATGGAAAATATAAGTTCGGCAGGTTGGTCGGTTTTGATATCTGCAATAATCTGCTGGACCATTTTCCCACTCTGTTTAAATAAAACGGGTGCATTTCGGAAGGTTACGGAAGTCGTTTTGGAAGTCTGGGCATGAACAGCGAGCATCGCTGCCAGCAGGGATGCAGTAAGAAACAGAATAAACTTTTTCATAAAAGTGCTAATTTGAAGTGCATAGCAGCACTTAAGGAATAATTAAATGAGTCCCGGTGTAATTTTATTTTGAAGATTTAATATTAAGATTTTTTCTTCAGAAATTAATCGATTTAGCACAAAAAAATGGTGGTATGTGGAATTACATTTTAAGCCTTAAACCGACAACCGTTACTGTTATTTCCTGAAACATTGAAATACTCAATTAACTTCAACATTATCAAAATCTACACGATTAAAGCTGCTTCCCAGTCCAACCATTCCATGTGAATAGGTTTGGTCAGTGATTTCAGCAACTATCTGCGCGTTAATAATTGCCTTAATCCTATTTCCCTTATTATCCAGTTGAATTGAATTCCATTGATTTTCAGGCAATGCAATCAATCCTGAAGCCAGTTTTTTGGCTCCAGCGATAAGTTCCCATTTACCCGAAGACTGGAGTTTCAGCTGATAGGCTTCTGGTAACTTATGTGACCGGTGCATTTCGGATGCTCGTGAAAAAACTGAGGCATAGCTATATGGCTCTGAGAAGAATACCTCACATTTTACTGAATAATCACTCCATAAGGTATCTCCGACAACCGTCTGATTAAATACTGGAGAGTCCTCCCACTCGATTGTTCGTCGTGTAATTAACTGACGCAGACAATTACCCTTGCCGTCACTACGCCTGGCTACTTCAAATGCACCACCCTGATCCATAAAATATTTGGGTGTCGATTCAACCTTTTCATCTTCAAAACCGGCCTTGAAGGGAAAGGGGAATGGTTTGTCCTCTGGAGAAGCTGCAACCCCTTTTTGCTGACCGGTTGTCGTTGTAAACGTATAAAGTGCTTTGGGTTGAAGTGCTATTTTAAATCCGCCATTTTGTATCTTGACTGGAAGCAGTTCTTCGAAGATTTTGCCCTTGACGACCGTTTTCCAGACATATACTTTTCCGGCATTAACACTTTTATCAATTTTGAAGGATACAGTCTGCG
>CAIOOC010000096.1 GCA_903859795.1 uncultured Bacteroidia bacterium | reverse complement strand
TTTTTGACCTTGTTTCATTAGAGTCGTTGAATTTTAGTGTATCTCCAATAATAAACATAAAGTTATCATAGATTGGAAGATATTTATTAAATAATGTTTTTTATATGAATAAAAGAAATCCAGAGTTATTAGTACTATTTCAAAATATGTGGATAGTATGTGACTGATCAACGGGAATATAAATATTTTAATATTATATTGTCAAGCAATTTGTTAATATTGCCTCAAAAGGAACTTCCTGACCACCATCTCAGGTTTGGTATCCTTCCCCCTGATCCGGCTCATATTGTAACTGCGCGTTTTTGTGTCGTGTACATCGGTCATAGATCAAAGGTAATTGGGCAATTCAATAATTTGACAATCCGGCAATTTCCAGTTTAGAATATTGATGGTAAATAAATTGTATAATGTAAGCCGGATGATTACCTTTAATCCTTAAATCATCCGATAAATACCAATACCCATGAGGCCTCTGACCATCCTTTTCTCCCTTTTTGCCTTTTGTCAGTTCTCCTTCAGCGCTGATTCCGGAAAGAATATCTCCACAAAAATGGCTCTTGAAAAATATGAATATCTGCTAAAGAAACAGACCTTCCTGGTCTTTCCCGAATTAAGGGAATTTCCGCTCAAATGGTTTGATTCAATACCTGGGGGAAAGATAGAAAGCTCAATTAATCCCAAAGAGTTCGAATTGTCAGCCCAGCCGGAAGAGCTGTTTGTCTTTCAAGTGGGAGTGTGGGCGCTGGAGAAAGATATTAAGAACGTGCAGATCCTGTTTTCAAATCTTAAAGACGAAAATGGTCGCAAAATAGACGCTAACCGGATGACCTGTTTCAACCTTGGGGGTGTCAACTTCGCAGGAAATCCGTTTTCCAAAGTGGTTGATGTTCCGGCACGACGGGTTCAGGCACTCTGGCTCGGGATTGACCTCGAAAAGTTAGAACCGGGTAATTACAGGGGCACAATTTCAATTCTCTCTGGCGAAGAACAACAGAATATTCCTGTTTTACTGAAGATTGCAGGGAAGGCAGTTCCCAATCATGGTTTCAACGAAGGGGCCCGTTTATCGCGGCTCGGATGGCTAAATTCAACAGTGGGGATCAATGAGAAGGTTACAAAAGGATTTATTCCGGTTAAACTTGAAGGGAACAAAGTAACTATTCTGGGCCGTACACTTACTATTGCAGATAACGGACTACCTGCATCGATTGAGAGTTATTTTGATCTGTCAAACCAGTCACTTAACAACATTAGTGAGCCAATTATCAGTCATCCGTTCCGGTTCGTCATAGAGAAAGAAAACGGTGAGCTTATCCATCTTACGCCCGGAAAACTGATGTTAAGAGAAAGGACACCTTCCAAAGTTTCCTGGAGCGTAAAAAACAGCTCGGATGAAGCCAATCTCGAGTGCACCGGACTGATGGAATTTGATGGCTTTGTGGATTATAAAATCAGATTGACAGCCAAAAAAGAGTTTAAAGTTAAGGATATCCGTCTCGAAATTCCAATTGTAAAAGATAAGAGTGAATATATGATGGGACTTGGCCATGAAGGTGGGTTCCGCACCCCCGAATGGAAATGGAAATGGGATGTTTCGAAAAACCAGGATATGCTTTGGGTTGGAGCGGTCAATGGCGGTCTGCGCGTCAAATGGAAAGCAGAGAATTATGTCCGTCCGCTGGTTAATATCTATTATGAATTTGGACCGTTGAAACTTCCCCCTTCATGGGGAAATGGAGGCAAAGGGGGAATTACTGTAGATGAAAAGGATAATTCAGTTGTGATCAGTGCCTTCTCTGGAAACCGTGCATTGAATCCGGAAGAGCCACTTAATTACGATTTTGAGCTGTTGATTACACCTTTCAGGATTATTGACCGGCAGAATAAGTTTGGCGACCGTTATTACCATGGCGGGGGAACCAACACATCAGTGAAAGTTGAAAATGCAAAAAAAGCAGGGGCCAATATCATCAATATCCACCATGCCGAAGATATCTACCCGTTTATCAATTACCCTTACCTGGATGCGAATGTTGAGGCTCTCAAACAATTGGCTGGCAATGCACATAAGGAAAATCTTCGTCTGAAAATGTATTATACCACTCGCGAACTGACCAAAAACCTTCCGGAATTTTGGGCGTTTAACAGTCTGAACGGAGAGGTAATCTTCCCCGGACCGGGAAATGCGAGCAGAACAGAGGCGTTGCATCCCAACGGTCCTAATGAATGGCTTATCAAAAATATGAGGGAGAAATATATCCCTGCGTGGTATAACCTTGTAAAGGAAGGAAAGTTTAAAGGTGAAACCGATCTTTCGGTGATCACAACTCCCGACAGCCGACTGAATAATTTTTATATTGCGGGACTGGACTGGATGGTGCAGCATATTGGTATCGACGGTGTTTATATCGACGATGCGGCGCTCGATCGTTTTACGTTACGTCGTGCCCGCAAGGTAATTGACCAGTACCGCCCGGAGGGAAGAATGGATTTGCACAGCTGGAACCACTTTAATAAATGGGCAGGTTTTACTAACTGTTTGAATCTTTATATGGATCTGCTCCCTTATTTCGATCTGGTATGGATTGGCGAGGGGCGCGACTATAACCGGATGCCCGATCATTGGTTGGTGGAAGTTTCAGGAATCCCGTTCGGCCTGGCAGGACAAATGCTTGAAGGCGGAGGAAATCCCTGGAGAGGAATGGTCTATGGTATAACCAACCGCGCCGGCTGGACCGAAAATACACCATCGGAGATGTGGAAGTTCTGGGATGAACATCAGATCAAAGATAAAATAATGACAGGTTACTGGGAGAACGGGTCGGCCGTCACCTGCAGCAATCCGATGATAAAAGCATCGCTCTTCAAAGGCAAAGATGAGGCAATTATTGCGGTGGCGAACTGGACAGATGGAGATCAGGATGCGGCATTGGTTATAGATTATGCCAAACTGGGACTGGATCCCGCAGGAGTTACTGTCTTAATTCCTGAGATTAAGGATTATCAGGCAGAACAGAAAACTATTTCATTGGATAAGTTGACCATTCCGGGGAAGAAGGGGTATCTGGTTATAATTAAGAAAAAAAGCGAAAAATAAGCTTGCGAAGTGACCGGGTGACTCTTCATGTCCTGAACAGTCACCCGGTCACTTCTCCGGAAATAGAATTTTACTTTATTGCAAAAACGAAAATATAAATCAACATGCTAAAGAATACATTGTCAATTCTACTACTTTTTTTTTCGTATATTGTAAATCAATCAGCAAATGCGCAGAATTACAATACCAAATCAACTTTGCCGGGTGCCAAACCGGCCTCAACAGAAAAGAAAATTCTTTCTGAGAAATCGAGAGTGGAGCAGGTAATTATCGTGTACAAAACCCATTTTGATATCGGATATTCCGAGCTTGTACAGCAGGTTGTGCATGATTACAGAACCTCGATGGTTGACAGGGTACTTGAAGCGATTGATAAAAACAGGATTCAGCCAAAAGATAAACAGTTTGTCTGGACGATTTCGGGCTGGCCGATGAAACAGATACTTTGGGAAGGGCAGGAGCCTGAACGGAAGAAGAAAATTGAACAGGCAATCCGCGACAGGAATCTTGCCATTCATGCTTTCCCATTTACAGTACATTCAGAGACTTCAGACCCTGAGGATCTTGTCCGTGGCCTTAATATCTCCTCTACACTGGCCCGAAAATATGGACAACCCCTTTCTGTTAGCGCTAAAATGTCGGATGTGCCAGGTCATTCATGGATTATCCCTACGCTGTTTACCCATGCTGGTATTAAATTCTATCATATGGGCGGACCCGTTGTAAATATGGAACTCGGTCTGCCGCCGTTTTTCTGGTGGGAAGGACCCGACGGATCTAGATTACTGACACTATACAATAACGGATATGGGAATGACCCCCTTCCTCCGGATAACTGGCCCTATAAAACCTGGGTTTACATCAATATGACCGGTGATAATCAGGGACCACCTGCTCCTGAGTCAATAGCTAAAGACCTTGATTTTTACAAAACCCGCGGAATTAATGCGACGGTGGGAAATATGGATGATTTTGCCAATCAGATTCTGAAAGAGGATTTGAGTAAGCTTCCTGTTGTCCGGAGTGATATCGGTGATGTCTGGATTCATGGTACCATGAGCATGCCGGAGGCTACTAAAATGGCACAGAATATCAGGCCTTCAATCGGAGGTCTCGACGAACTTTCAACTCTTGAAACAATCTGGGGTATTTATCGTCCCGATCTGCGAAAAACTGTTGCTGAAGCCTACGAGCAAAGTCTGCTTTACAGTGAGCACACCTGGGGTCTTGCCAATCAGCATTATCTCAAAGTACCTTACGGGAAAGAGTGGCAGGATTTATGGGAAAAGGGATTGCCTCCGCAATACCGGTTAATGGAAGAATCGTGGAGAAACAAAGCGGGTTATATAGACAATGTCAGAAAACTGATCACGGATCCATATCGCGATGTAGTTGCCTCGCTGGCAGATAATGTGAAGGTTGAAGGGAACCGCATCGTGGTTTACAACCCTCTCCCCTGGAAACGGGATGGTGCTATTGACCTCGACACCCGCCTGATCTTTGGTAATGACTTTGTTTCCATCAAACCTGTTGACGGGGGACCAGCAATTGCTGTTGAACATGAATTTCCATCCCTTGAAAATAAGGCCCCAATGTCACGTTTTGTTGCAAAAGATATTCCGGCAATGGGTTATCGCACCTATGTTGCTTCTTCGGAAAAAGTTGAATCACCGGGAATGGCTGTCGATCTTCAATCAGGAGTTATTGAGAGTCCGTTCTTTAAGGCTGCAATCGATGCGAAACGTGGAAGAATTGTGAGTCTTATCGATAAGAAATCGGGAAAAGAGATGGTTGACGCATCGGCGCCCCAGGGTTTCGGGCAATATTTTTACGAACGGTTCGGTTACAAGCAAATCTATCATTGGATTGCAAAATCGCTTTATCCGCAATACAATGCACATAAGGTCTGTTTTAGTGCCTACGATATGCCTCAGGATGGGGCCTATAGTTCTGCCCTTCCGGAAAATATGACCCTGACTGTGGAGAAATCGGCTATTGATGTCAGGGCAGTCATCACAGGCACAATTCCTGGTCCCGGTCAGCCGCAGAGGATTTCGATAACCTTAACCTTGCCGGGTTTCACTCCGACTGCAAACATAGAGGTGAGCTGGCAGAAACAACCCGATACCTGGCCCGAAACAGCGTGGATTGCCCTTCCTTTTAAATGCGACAACCCAAAGTTCCGTCTTGGACGTTTAGGGGCGGATGTCGATCCGTTGAAAGATATGAATGTTGACAATTCCAATTATCATCTTTGGTGGGTGAATACCGGTGTTTCGATTTATGACGGAGTAACGGGAGCAGGATACGGAATATACTCACCGGATTTGCCTTTGGTAAGCCTTGATGAACCTGGGGAGTACCAATTTGACAAGCGTTTCGAACCTAAAAAACCATATCTCTATCTGAACCTTTATAACAATCACTGGAGAACCAACTTCCCCGCCTGGATAGGCAATGGTCAGCGTATGAGCGCCCGAGTTACGATCAGGTCTTTTGATAAATTCTCTTCAGAGAGCTCTCTTTTCACGCCGGGTATGGAGACACGGGTGCCTCTTCAGGTTGCGAGCTCGAAGGTTAAGAAAGGTAGATTGCCGGCAACACAAGGAGGAATCACACTCTCGCGAAAAGGGGTGGCGGTTACTGCTTTTGGCCCCAATCCCGATGGTGAAGGGACAATTATTCGCTTTTGGGAACAGGGAGGAGTTTCCGGAAATCTGGAAGTGATACTTCCTGCAGGTTCTAAGTTTACCCATGCTCTGCCTGTAAGCCTCAGGGGTGAAAAGCAGAGAGAAGCGGTTCCCTTAACTGACGGTAAATTAAAGTTTGATCTGCATGCTTATGCACCGGCGAGTTTTATTTTGGAGAAATAGGTTGTCAGCAAGTGTCAGGTTTCACAAAGTACTAAAATGAACACTGATGACACGTACTGAACAGATTTTCACGGATATATCTTAAGTTTTAACGACAACATCCTTACTTCCAATACCTCGTCACAGACGAAAAGTTATTGCCCCATCGTTTGAGCAAAGCGATAACGATGGGGAGGTGACAATCCTTTTAAAGCAGATTTTTCAGAGCCATCGGCCTGTCGGGTTGTGTAGGCCGTCCGTCAACCGTCGGATTAATCCGGCTAAAAAGATGGGATAAGAAAATAAAGAGTGCCTTAGGCACGGATCATTTTAGGCATAGAATGTTTATTGAACCAATAGCAGGATGATTCAAAGAAATGGATCTTTCCGATGGCACTCCCGGGAATGATGATCGTCCGGACCCCGGGGTTGATCAGTCAGCTGACTGACCTTCTAGAATATGCACTGTTCCTATGGAACTAAACAAACTAACCTCCTCCTCGTTTCTGCTTTGCTCAAACAAGGTAAATCGAAAATTCCTGATAATCTTGTTGCTTTTTACAATTTCCGGAAGTGATACACGCCCTAATTTTTATAACTTCGACCTCTCAATTTCGAATTATGATCCGAAGGTTCCCGGCTGGTTTACTTTTACTCTTTTTCCTCCTCATTCCCGGGGCGAAAGGGGCGGAACTTCCTGAAAATAATGTTAAACCTCTTACGCACACTACAAAAAAAGAGAGTTCTGCCTCCCTGGGAACGATAAATCATAATTTTAGGATTCACGCAAAAAAAGCAACCGGAACAATAAAACTCGACGGGATCATAGACGAACCTGACTGGCTTAAGGCTGAAGTTGCAGATAATTTCTACCAGGTGCTTCCGTACGATACCAGTCATAGTGTGGCCAAGTCGGAAATAAGGATGGTTTACGACGACAAAGCGTTCTACCTGGCTATTGTCTTTCACGATACGATTCCCGGGAAGCGCCCGGTAGAATCGCTGAGAAAAGATTTTGTGTTTGCCAATAACGATAATTTCCTTGTGTTTTTGGATACTTTCAATGACCAGACAACCGGCTTTTCATTCGGAGTTAATGCTGCCGGCGCTCCCTGGGATGGAACGATGTCGGGTGGAGCAGGTGTTAATCTGATCTGGGACTGTAAGTGGGAGTTAAAAACCAAAAACTATCCCGATAAGTGGATCTCGGAAATGAGAATTCCCTTTAAATCGGTAAGGTACAAGCCCGGTGTTGATCATTGGAACATCCAGTTTTCACGTCAGGATCTGAAATTAAACGAAAAATCGGCCTGGGCACCCGTTCCGCGTCAGTTTCCGACTGCATCTCTTGCATACACAGGTCAGTTGCAATGGGAGACCCCACCGCCAAAGTCCGGATTACGTCTTGCATTGATCCCTTATGTTTTTGGGGGAGTTTCCAAAAATTTCGAAACCGGCGAGGCTGCGCACTACCGGAAAGATTTCGGTTTTGATGCGAAACTCGGATTATCCTCGGCTTTAAATCTCGATTTAACCTACAATCCTGATTTTTCTCAGGCTGAAGTGGATGATCAGGTAACCAACCTGGCACGGTTCGAACTTTATTTTCCAGAGAAGAGACAGTTCTTTCTTGAAAACAGTGACCTGTTTGGGAATTACGGAAATGCAAATATTAACCCGTTCTTCTCACGCCGAATTGGCCTTGATGCCCCTGTAAATGCGGGTGCACGATTAAGCGGAAAGCTCGGACATGACTGGCGTATTGGCTTAATGGATATGCAAACCGGCCATGAAGGGGACTACCTTGCCCGGAATTTCTTCGTTGCATCTCTTCAGAAAAAGGTCTTTTCGCGGTCAAGCATTGCGGCAGTATTTGTTAATAAGGAGGAGCTTTACATTCCTTCTACCTGGCAGGGAAACAATTATAACCGGGTTGCAGGGCTGGAATATAACCTTGCCGGAAGGGACAATTTTCTAACTGGCAAACTTTTTACACAGAAGTCCTTTTCGCCAAAGACAAATGGAGCAGAGGAGTTTGCGCAGGGTTTAAATGTTGCCTATTCCAGGAAAACATACCTGCTCGAGTTCTTGCAACTATATGTCGGAAGGGATTTTAATGCAGAGACCGGGTTTGTCCCAAGACGTGATTTCCTGGAGGTAAATCCCCGTGCGACCTATCGGTTTTATACTCAGCAGGGGCATCTGGTTTATCACGGGATATTGGCTGAAATCAACAATTTCTACAAACCAGGGAACAAGGAACTTACGGACAGGTCGCTGGGATTTGACTATTTCTTTGTGTTTAAGAGCCGGGAACGTATTGATATCAGAGGATATAACAGGTTTGTAGAGCTTTTGCAGAATTTCGATCCGACGAACAAGAGTATAAGTTATCTTTTGACAGGGAGTAAATATACATGGAACGAAGTCTCGGCTTCATTTGCTTCTGATAACCGGACAATGTTTAAATATGATTTTCAGACAGGTTACGGAGGTTATTTCAACGGTTCACGGTGGTATGCGCAGGGGTCGCTTAATTATCGTTTTCAGCCATATGGTTATATTTCTGTTATTTATACTTACAATGATCTGCTTTTACCTGCTCCCTGGACCCGCACAAAATTTTGGTTAGTTGGTCCTAAACTGGATGTTACCTTTACCAATAAGCTCTTCTTCACTACCTACGTTCAGTATAATCAACAGGCAGAAAATTTGAATATTAATGCTAGGTTTCAATGGCGCTACAAACCCGTTTCCGACCTTTTCCTGGTTTATACCGATAATTACTTTCCCGGAACTATGAACGTGAAGAACCGCGCGTTGGTTTTAAAGCTTTCGTATTGGTTTAACTGAAATTCTTAAAATAGATTAATAATCACGAATCCTATAGGGTTATTTTCGAATCAATTAACATTTTCTGTTAATTTTGGCGCCAATATAATTTGTTTATTATGAGTAACCTGAATATCGAAAAACAATTGAAGTTAGATGAACGTTATCTCAGGATGGCGATGGTCTGGGCTGAGAATTCATATTGTATCCGGCGTCAGGTTGGTGCTTTGCTTGTGAAGGATAAGATGATTATCTCGGATGGATATAATGGTACGCCGTCAGGATTTGAGAATGTTTGTGAAGACGATAACAACAAGACGAAGCCATATGTGCTTCATGCAGAAGCGAATGCAATTACGAAGGTCGCCAAATCGAACAACAGCAGCGAAGGGGCAACGTTGTATGTCACATCCTCTCCCTGCCTGGAATGTTCAAAACTGATTATTCAGGCCGGCATAAAGAGGGTTGTTTTCTCGGAAGCCTATCATATGAACGACGGGGTGGAATTGCTCGAACGGGCTCATGTGGAGATTGTCAAAGTTGAGCTTTAATGCGATAGGTCATTCTGAAAAACTTTTCCTCTTACCCTCACCTTTGGGGAGGGCATGGTGGGGTCGGGAGGTCAGAAATACCAAGGTTAAGATATAGGTAATTAGGATATTAGCTTATTTAGAATCTGTTTAAAATTTGTTTTTAGGTTCCGTTAGGAAATATCAGCGGGTGGAAAAATTGAACATTTGTGGGCCTTTTGTCACGTACGGGACTAAACAAAGGTTGTAAATTCGTATTTCTACCGACAGATTTTCCCTACTGGAAATTTCTAAACAGGTTCTTACTAAATAAGGCTTTTTAATAAATTGAATTGTAACAGATATTAGAAGAAATAAAAATGGAGAACAGAACTCGAAGAAGTGCGATTTGGTTACCGGTTATTGTTGTTGTGGCTGTAAGCGCCGGTGTTTTTCTTGGAATTAAACTTCAAAACCGGAAACAAATGGTTACCCGGACGATGTTTATCAACAACGCCAATAAAATAGGTTCGATCCTGAATCTTGTTGAAAAGAATTATGTGGATACTGTTGATTCAAAGAAAATGATTGAGACGGCAATTCCCGAGATTCTCAAGCAACTCGATCCTCATACAGTTTATATTCCGGCAAAGGATATGGTGGAAGTTGGCGAAGAGATGTCGGGGAATTTCAGCGGCATCGGGGTACAATTCTCAATACAAAACGATACCATAATGGTGATCGATGTAATTTCGGGTGGTCCTTCTCAGAAGTTGGGGATCAGGGCAGGTGACCGTATTGTAAAAGTCAACGACTCGATCATGGCAGGAGTGAAAGTTACCAATGACAAGGTACTTAAAAAGCTCAGGGGAGTGAAAGGGACACATGTAAAAGTTGGAATTGCCCGTAAAGGATTTAGAGAACTTATTGCTTTTGATATCATCCGTGGCGAAATACCGCTTAACAGCATTGATGTCAGTTATATGATGAGCCAGAATACAGGTTTCATCAAGATAGGAAGGTTTGCCGAGAAGACGTATGATGAGTTTATGAGCGGCATGGAAAAGCTTGATCAGGCAGGAGCCATTCAGTACATTATCGATTTACGAGGTAATCCCGGGGGTTATCTTGGAGCCGTAATCAAGATGGTAAGCGAATTTCTTAATGTCGGGGAGCTGGTTGTTTATACTGAGGGGCGTACACAGCCCAAACGAAGCTTCAATGCGGAAAAGACAGGTGCATTCTTCGGTAAAAAGGTAGTGGTTCTGGTCGATGAATATTCAGCTTCAGCAAGTGAAATATTTGCCGGTGCTATTCAGGACAATGACCGTGGAACGATTATTGGCCGGCGTACCTTTGGCAAGGGGCTCGTTCAGGAACAGATCCCATTCTACGATGGTTCGGCGATCCGCCTTACAGTTGCCAGGTATTATACTCCTTCAGGGCGGTGCATCCAGAAGTCGTATAAAAACGGAGTTGAGGATTATTATGGTGACCTGAAACGTCGGTATGCACACGGTGAACTGGAGCAGAAGGATAGCATTCATTATAACGATACGCATAAATACTATACCCGGAATAAACGTGTTGTTTATGGTGGTGGCGGCATTATGCCTGATCTCTTCATCGCTGCAGATACCTCCGGAATGTCACCCTATTATTCAAAAGTTGTTATGAAGGGTTTGGTATATCAGTATGCCTTTGATTTTTCGGACAAGAATCGGGCAGAACTTGGACTGTTGAAAACAGGGAAGGAATTCGAGGAATATTTATTAAAACATAAAATCCTTTCTCTGTTTACTGAGTTCTCAGCCAGGCAAGGTATTAATGCCGAGCCAAAGGATCTGACTGCATCGGGGAAAATAATTGAGGCTCAGCTAATGGCTTACATCGCGCGAAATATTATCGGAGAGGTAGGCTTTTATTCCGTTATCAGTAAGATTGACAATACGCTTCTTGAAGCCATCAAGGCGTTGGATACGAAAAATAAGCTGGTGAAAAACTGATCATGGATGGTTATTTTATTTAATGAGGGCCTGACTTGTTTGTGAACGGACAAGTCAGGCCTTCACTTTAAGTATCTTTAAGCCGCGAAAACTCAATATTTTCGCGGCTTTTACTATGGATGAACCCTGTAAATAAATCTATATCAAAAGGAACCAAAAAATAATCACAAAAGTATGTGAAATATTTTGTATCTTCCGTTTTTGATCCGCTGCGAAATTTTCTAACTTTTAATAAATCGATTATGAAAACTTTGGGACAGAAGGGTGAGTCAACATGGTCTGAATTACCTGTAAGGGGAAACAATCATAAAGACAGTGTTCTAAAATGGATTTCAGTATTGCTCACTTTTGCAATATTCAATCTGACGATTGGGTGCCGAAGCTATTTTAAAGTACGGACCTCAGCAATGCCAACGACCGAAGCTATAGCTGGTATAAGTGCTGCAGGAAAAACGGTGGTCATTCACTGGAACGAAAAAAAATGGTTTCTGAGTGATGTTCAGGTTAAGAATAATACCGTTACCGGAAAGCTTGAAGATTATAAAAGGCCACCAACTATTAAGCCTGTCAGACCGGACAGGATAAACCGCTATTATGCGCGTAATTCCAAAAGCCAGCAATTCCTGCTCAGCGAAGTACACCTGTATGTCTCAGAATTTGCCGATTCAGGCAACGATCGGATTTCCATTCCGGTGAAATCTGTTTTCAGAATGGAAATATACAACAAGGATAAGGCCAGTACTATTATATCCTGGTCTCTTGTGCCTTTCGGAATAACTGTAGGCACCTTGCTTGCGCTGGTTTTGGTTTTAGCGCTTACGTCGTGTCCATTTATTTACACCTGGGATGGCGAAAACTACCAGTTTGCAGGCGAAATATACAGTGGAGCTATCCATAAACCTCTTGAACGGAATGATTACCTGAAACTGCCTACCTATCCGGGTCAACAATCCTACAGTCTGAAGGTCTCCAACGAAGTTCAAGAAATTCAAAATACAAATATGATGGAGCTTTTAGTTTTCGATCATCCCCAAAGTGTGAATATCCTGGTTGACAAATACGGTAAAGTTACCACACTGAGTCAGCCAGTTGCGCCGTCATTGGCCACGGCCCTCTCAGGAGAAAATGTGACTAAATTATTGACTTCAAAAGATAACCTTTTCTACCAAAGCAAATCAACGGGTGGAGCATCCCCTTTGAAAGATGGTGTGATCCTGGAATTTCCCGGGCCGGGTACTTCAAAAACTGCCAAATTGGAGGTACGTGCTAAAAATTCTGTTATTCTCGATTATGCGTTGGGGAAGTTCCACGCCATGTTTGGTTCGGCTTTTAATAAATTTGAGAAGAAACAACAAAAATCCTCTGCTGACCAAATGCGCCAATGGAGTCTTGATCAGGGAATTCCACTTTCGCTTTTTGTCGAACGGAGTGGAAAATGGGAGTTCGTGGATTACTACAATATAGCAGGTCCCCTGAAATACAAAGATGATGTACTCTCTATTCCGTTGAATGGAAAGGAAACTAATCCCTTGAAGGTAAAACTTGAATTTGGCAACTTCCTGTGGGAAATTGACTACGCAGCTATTGACTACTCACCTGGACAGCAGGTTACCTCCCACACCATTCCTGTCAAATCGGCTCTCGATGAGGCTCAGAAAGATGTTTCAAGCTTATTGGCCAAAGATGATACTAAATATTATACCCAGCCCACCATGACCAATCAGGCGATAGTAACTTTTGATCTGCCGAAAGCCACAGACCAGTACAGAACAGTCATTCTGCATAGTAAAGGATGGTATCAGGTACTCCGTAATCCTGAAGGGAAGCCGGACGTTGATAAGCTGAAAACATTTAAACAGCCTGGGCGTTTCAACCAATTTGTCAATGAACAAATTAAAACAGTGGAACAATTGGTGGCACAACCCTAAGCATCGTAGATTTTTTCTTTAACCCTCAGTCTATCTATTATGACAGTAACACCAAAGATAATCTCCGGATGGAGAGTTTGGTTTATACAAAGAAAAATCCGGTTTTTTATTATCTCAGAAGCATTTAAGTTCTATCGTAATCCGTTTCGGGCAATTTCGGAAATGAACAGATTGCGTAATCTTCGGAAGAATGTTCACGGATCGAACAGTATTTCAAAATATGTTAAATCTGGCAGTCAATATTTTTGGAATTCAGACTATTGCAGTTTTCCTTCTGAAAAGTTAAAGGAACTCATTCATGCAGAGTTTGTAAGAAGCGGAGAGGCAAGAATCGTTAAAACAGACAAACACCCTGCGCTTCAGACACTTATTTGGGGTATCACGAACCGCTGTTCGCTGTCGTGCCGGCACTGTTATGAGTGGGACAATATTGCCCAAACTGACAGTCTCGATCTGAAGGGACTAAAGCAAATTCTTTCTATTTTTAAAACCAATGGAATAAGGCATATCCAGTTCAGCGGGGGTGAACCTTTAGTGCGGTTTAACGATCTGTTGGAACTCATTGGGGATGCTTCAACTTATATGGATTGCTGGGTGCTTACTTCCGGATTTGGACTTAATCAGGAAAAAGCTGTTATGCTAAAAAGAGCCGGTCTGACAGGCATCAACATCAGCTTGGATCATTGGGATGCTCAATTTCACAATAATTTCAGAAATAATGAGAAAAGCTTTGAAATGGCTATTGATGCCCTGAAAAATTGCAATCGTGCAGGGTTGATTACCAGTTTATCATTATGTGCAACCCGTGAATTTGTGACAGAAGAAAATCTGATTAGCTATGCGACACTTGCAAAAAATAACGGAGCCCATTTTATCAGGATTCTTGAACCTCGAGCTATTGGAAAATTTTCAGGGCAAAAGGTATATCTTGAAGATCAGCAGGTGAAGATCCTTTCTCAATTTGCGGTCCGGTTCAATACCGATCCGCAATACAAAGATTTTCCAATCATTGCTTTTTTTGGCAATAGCCAGCGGAAGATCGGGTGTTTTGGTGCTGGAAACCGGTACCTTTATACCGATCCCAATGGCGATGTTCATGCATGTCCTTTTTGCCGTGGTAAAGTGGGTAACCTCTTGGAAGAACCTTTTTCTGAAATATTAGAAAAATTAAAAAAAGCAGGATGTCACGAGTTTGCAGGTTATCGCTGATCTGAAGTAATTGTTTAGTGATAGCCTGACTTGTTCGTGACTCAAGAAGTCAGGCTATCACTATTGCGGATTTTTTATATACCTTTGCAAAACTGCAATCGTATAAATTCCTTTAAACCAATTATTGAATGGCTAAATCGCAAGACACTTTTAACAAGAAAGAAAAAGAGAAAAAACGTTTAAAGAAACGGCTTGAGAAGAGCCAGAAGAAAGAGGAGAGAAAAGGCAACGCAACAGGCGGTGATTTCGAGAGTATGCTGGCTTATGTTGATGAAAACGGAAACCTTACAGATACGCCACCGGATCCCTCAAAGAAACGTAAAGTGAATGCCAGCAGTATAGAGATCAGTGTTCCGAGAAGGGAAGAGGAAGAGGAAATTGCTGTCCGCATTGGAAGAATTGACTTTTTCAACGACTCGAAGGGATATGGTTTTATTAAAGAACATGAGACGAATGAGAAATATTTCGTCCATATTAATGGCTTACTCGAAGATGTAAAAGAAGGCGATGTAGTCAATTTTGAACTTGAGAAAGGTCTGAAAGGGTTGAATGCTATCCGCGTTAAGAAAGTCTAATCTTTGCCTTACAGATTTTTACCAAAAACCCTGAATCGTTTATACACCTTTCCACCTACCTTCTCCATTTCAGCACGAACCTTGGTGTTGTCTTCAAGTTCAAGGTGGGAATCCATCGTTGTTTTGCCGAGTTTATGTGCCGATTCAAACATCCTGACACCCATCAGTACGTCGAGTCCTTTACCCCGGTATGCCGGATCGACACCTCCAAGCAGCAGATTTATTTGATTTGATTTTCGTGCTGCAGCAAAGATTTTAAAGATACCGAACGGAAAGAGTTTCCCCTTGGCTTTTATAATTCCATCACCAATGTGGGACATTCCGATCACAAACGAAACAACATCATTTTTTTCATTGACAACCAGCTTGATAAAGCGGGGATTTATCAGGAACAGATACCGGTTGGCAAAATCGTCCATCTCTTTTTCGGAGAAAGGGGTGAAGCCTACGATATCGCTAAATGTGAGGTTCAGCAGATTTAAAATCGGGTGAATATAGGGTTTTACCGTTCTGCGCGAGGTGAACTCCAGCACTCTGAGGCCCGGATTATTCCGGAAAGCCCTCTCCTGGATCTTCAGGTAAAAATCGGGAACAGGATGTGGTATAATAATTTTATATGCCACAAGATCTACCTCCTTGACAAATCCGTTCTTCTCGACAAGTTCTACCTGGTAAGGGAAATTGCAATTCGATGCGATCACGACCGGTTCATCAAATCCCTCAATCAGGAAACCCTGAGGATCTTTGTCTGAAAAGGCAAGAGGTCCGATAATCTTCTCCATACCTTTTGATTTGCCCCATTTTTCAATGGCGACGAGTAAGGTTTGAGCAACAGCATCATCATTCCACGTTTCAAAAAATGCAAAACGCACATTCTTTTCACCATGTTGCGCGTTGTATTTATGGTGGATAATACCCATAATCCTGCCAACAACTTTTTGATCAGAATATGCGAGCAACAATATTGTATCACACGACTCGAAGGACTTATTAATTTTAGGATTGAAAAATTCCCAGTCATCCATATAGATTGGCGGCACCCAATTTGTATGATCTTTATGAATGGCAGCAGGTAAATGAATAAATTTCCTAAGCTCACTTTTTGAAGCAACTTCTTTAATTACAATACTTTTCCCCGAACCAGAAGTTGTCTTTTCTGGTGTATGAGCAGAATTCATCTTTGGGAAATCTTCAATTTTATCCATTTACGAGGTTTAAAAAATACCGTTAGTCGTATAACAAGTGCGCAAGATATTTTTTTTTAAAACAACTTGCAAATTATCTCCGATATTAGCTAAACCTTTTTCGACCTTAACCGTTAATAGAGTTAAACAATTTAATTTACGAAATCATGAGTTTTACATTACCAACGCTCCAATACGATTATAAGGCTCTCGAGCCTTATATCGACGCACAGACCATGGAGATCCATCATTCCAAGCATCACGCAGCTTACACCAATAATCTGAATGCTGCGGTGGAAAACAGTGACCTGAAAGGAAAAACTATCGAGGAGATTATCACCAATGTTTCAAAGCTTGCTCCTGCTATCCGGAACAACGGTGGGGGATTTTACAATCACAATCTTTACTGGGATGTTATGACACCCGGAGGACCGTCAGGACCAGAAGGTAAACTGCTTGAGTCGATAAACGGATCTTTTGGTTCATTCGATTTATTCAAAGAGGCTTTTACCAAGGCAGCAGTAACCCGTTTCGGAAGTGGCTGGGCATGGCTTGTTCAGAAAGGCGATACCCTTGTTGTTACTTCTACCCACAATCAGGATAACCCGTTGATGGATGTTACCGAGGTTCAGGGATCACCTATACTTACTATCGATGTATGGGAACATGCCTATTACCTGAAATACCAGAACAGACGTCCTGAGTATATTGAAGCGTTCTTTAAAGTGATTAACTGGAACGAAGTGGCAAAACGCCTTAAAGCATAAGTTCCACCTTCGGGAATATATTAGCCCGCAGATTACGCAGATCATCGCAGATTGATTTTAATCAGCGAAAATCTGCGAAATCTGCGGGCTATTTTTTTATGGATAATTTGGCCTGAATGACTAGTGAAAATTGTCAACTTATTGCAGCTTAGTGTTTTCGTGCCTTCGTGGCAATTTTTTTCTTGCCACAAAGGCTCTAAGGCTCAAAGAATTCACAAAGTTTTGAATTATTCTGGTTATGAAAGAAGGCTTTTGACTTTGTCCGAAATTAATCTCCCGTCCACTTTTCCCGCGAGTTCTTTCGAAGCAATGCCCATCACTTTGCCCATCTCCTTGATCGAGGTTGCACCTGACTTTTCAATAATAGCAGTAATTGAAGCGGTGAGTTCATCATCATCCATTTGCTTAGGTAAATAACCCTCCAGAATTTTCACCTGTGCCATCTCGGGATCGTAAAGATCCATCCTGTTTTGTTGTTTGTAGATCTCTGCAGAATCGCGTCCCTGCTTGGCTAGTTTAGCAATTGCCTTTATTGCAGCATCGTCGCTTAACTCTTCGGCGCCGCTTTTGGCAGTCTTGGCTTCGAGCAATACTTTTTTTATGTTGCGCAATGCCTCAAGTTTTTCTTTGTCGCGGGCGAGCATTGCCTGCCTGATGTCTTCGCTGATCTGATCAAATAGATTCATTGTTTTTGTTTTAATTTGATGGATGAATAGCCACTATTCAACCCACTCCGGGGTTGCTAATGCGTTTTGGTTCACCGCCCCCTGGTTCCGCAAGCTTCACCGGGGGTTATTAAAATTAAACCACGGCGTGGTTTTAGTATTCCTGGTTTTAATAAAATTGTCGAATCATCAAAATGCCGAATTGCCTAATTATGATTTAATTATGACTCGTTATGATTTTTGTTTACAGATTTTGTGGTTAAACTTGCACTTGCTTTTTATTATTATATCACCCCCTCGGGGTTTTTATGTCTGATAATGAACATTTTGCTATAATTCTGGCACCCCTTCAGGGTTGGTAACTCTCTGTTCTTTCATTTCCCCTAGTCCGCCTTATCGTGCAAAAAAGAATTGTTTTTCCGCAGTCTGGGACCTTCATCAGCCTTGTCGGAAAGAGAATATCGTGAAATTTCGCGGCCGGCAGCCAAAGGATTATTGGGATTTTTGGCTTTTCTGCGCTCGTAAGCAGGAATTCTGGACAGTTCGTCAATATAATCCTCCGTCTCACTAAAAAAGTCTACCTGCATTACCCTTCGGCCCTCTTCCAATGATCCTTCACCAAACGGATCGATTCTGACAGGTGGATACAACTGTTTGATGATCTCATCTTTTTTGTCAACCGGAGCTTCCGCAAAGACCGGATATTTCTGTGAATGCGCCGGCTCGGCGCCAAAAAATCCCGACGGAAAAACATTGTAGTCGTCAAGAAGTGGGACTTTTTCGCGCTGGGGTTGAGAACTGCTGTTCATTTCGGGTATTGAGCTGGTTTTAAATCCTGTGGCAATCACTGTAACACTAATCTCTTCACCCATTTCAGGATCGACAGCAACCCCGTAAATCAGGTCAGCCGTATTTCCTGCCATCTCCTGGACATATTCGTTAACCAGGTTCATCTCGTCCATAGTCACCTCTTTGGTTTCGCCTGACGTGATATTTACCAGTATATTTTTTGCACCACGGATATCGTTATTATTCAGCAGTGGTGAATTCAGTGCCCCCTCGACAGCTCGCAGGGCTCTTTTTTCGCCCGAGGCAACGAATGACCCCATGATTGCGACCCCCGAACTTTGCATGACAGTCCTTACGTCTTCGAAATCAACATTTATAAATCCGGGACAGGTAATAATTTCAGCAATACCCTTTGCGGCTATGGCCAGCACGTCGTCGGCCTTTGAAAATGCCTTCGATATCGGGAAGTCTCCGTAGATCTCCCTGATCCTTTCGTTGTTGATAATCAACAGAGAGTCAACATGGTTTTCAATTTCGCGGATCCCCTCGATTGCCTGTTGGATACGGAGGCGTCCCTCGTTTCGGAAAGGAATCGATACAATGCCAATAGTGAGTATTTTACGATCGCGTGCAGCCTGTGCAATAACCGGTGCAGCACCTGTTCCTGTACCGCCGCCCATTCCGGCGGTGATGAAGACCATCTTTGTATTTCCGCCCAGAAGTTTTTCAATATCTTTTATATTCTCAAGCGCTGACTCGCGTCCAACATCGGGTTTATTTCCGGCACCCCGCCCTTCTGTCAAGGCTGATCCTAGTTGCACTTTATAGGGAACAGGACTGCTCATGAGCGCCTGGGCGTCGGTATTGCAGACTGCAAAATCAACATCTTTGATCCCCTGTCGGTACATATGGTTGACGGCATTTCCACCGCCGCCGCCAACGCCTATCACCTTTATTATTTTTTCACCGCTAACCGGTAAATCAAATTCTATTAAATCTGCCATTTTATTCTTCTTTAAATTTTGGTTAATAGGGCAATTACTTGCCTATTTCAGTGTCTTCCTCACTGAAAAGAGAACCAAACTGCCTTTGGAACCAGCTGCCAACGGGTTCACCGGCATCCTTTGTTTTCGGGATGGGTGTTTTCGTAACTTTACTACTCACCTCTTCGCGTCTTGCTGCACGTTTTTGTTCGTCCTTTCGTACGGTAAAACTCTCATCCGGGGTGAGTTCAAAATTTTGGAATACCTCTTCCGGTTCTGCAATCACTTTTGCCGCTGTCTGAGCTTGCTGAGTAACTGGTTGAACGACAGGTTCGTTTGTTGGAATAACCACGAATTCTTTCCGGGGTTCAGGACGAAGTATCCGGTTTGGATTAATTTCAAATCCTGTGGCGATTACCGTTACGCTGATTTTATTCCCAAGTTTGGCATCATAACCATTGCCCCATATGATGTTTGCGTTGTCACCTGCAGCATTTTGCAGGTAATCGATGATGTCGCCAATTTCACCCATCCGCACTTCGTCTTCGCCGGAGGTGATGTTAAGGAGTATATTTTCAGTTCCGTAAATGTCATTACTATCAAGAAGTGGTGACCTTAGTGCTTCTTCGGCCGCACGCGTTGCCCGGTTTTCACCTTCGGCAAATCCCGTTCCCATTATAAATACACCACTTTCGCGCAATACAGTATTTACATCGGCAAAGTCAATATTAATATTTCCATGAAGCGTAATAATTTCGGCGCATCCCTTTACTGCAGTAGCAACGATATTGTCGGCCTCGGCAAAGGCCTCCCGCGCCGGCAGGTCACCATATACTTTATGCAGGTTCTCATTGCTGATTACCAATAAGCTATCGACAAATCGCTGAAGTTTTTTGATTCCTTCAATAGCCTGGTCATATCGTAGTCGTCCCTCTTTTATTGATGGGAGTGTGACCACGGCAATAGTCAGGATATCCATTTCGCGGGCGAGTTGGGCTATAACTGGTGCAGCACCCGTTCCTGTTCCTCCACCCATTCCTGCGGTGATAAAGACCATTTTTGTTCCTGTCTCGAGAACAGCTCTTATTTCAGCCAGGTTTTCGATTGCTGCCTGTTCTCCGCGTTTAGGTTTATTGCCGGCACCCCGTCCTTCGGTGAGCGAAACGCCCAATTGGACTTTAACGGGGACAGGACTATTCAGAAGCGCCTGCGAATCGGTATTACAAACCAGAAAATCGACACCGGCAATCCCTTTCCGGAACATATGATTTACCGCGTTTCCACCGCCACCGCCGATTCCAACCACTTTGATTATCGATTGGTAATCGTGCTGAAACCCAAAGGTCAATAAATCTTCAGAAATATTTTCCATGTGATTAACTATTTGATTCTATTGTATTT
>CAIOOC010000095.1 GCA_903859795.1 uncultured Bacteroidia bacterium | reverse complement strand
GAAAATACCCTTTGAGAAGCCATCCAGATTATTTAATTCAAGGTTTGATAAACTTTTACCTCAGGAATATGTTGAATATCTCAAGGAATCGGTTACTACAGGAAGGATTTCGCCTGAGGCAGGCTTCGAAGGCGGATTTTCGAGGGAGGAGGCCATAGCTGAAGCTCTGAGATGTATGCATTGTGACTGCAGAAAACAGGATAACTGCAAACTCAGGATTTATGCCAATGAGTATAATATCGACCGTAAGAGGTATATGGTATCCGATCGAAAAACTATGATCAAGCAATTCCAGCACGATCTTGTAGTATTTGAATCAGAGAAATGCATTAAATGCGGCTTATGTATAGATATTTCTGAGAGTGAAGGAGAAAAGTGGGGACTGGCTTTCGAAGGAAGGGGTTTTGATGTTGTGGTAAACACTCCTCTTGGAATCAATTTCAATGATGGCTTGTCGCATGCTGCTGAAAAGTGTGTTGCAGCCTGTCCAACCGGAGCCCTTTCTTTTAAAAATGAAAATATAAAATCCTGAAAATCACAAGTAATAAGATGAGGATTATTTCAATAACATTTTTTTTGACTGTCACATTACTTAGTACTGTTCCGGTGTTGGGCCAGGACAACAGTTCATGGCCGATATTTCATGGTAACCAGGGACTTAGCGGCTCCACTCCTGTTATCATCCCAAAATCGCCAAAGCTTGTCTGGACTTTCAAAGCCACCAGCGGTATTAAATCCTCACCGGTAATTGGAAACAACAGCATTTTTATCGGATCGGACGATGGTAAAATCTATTGTCTTTCACTTGCTGGTAAACTCATCTGGACCTTTACTGCAGGCAATACAATTGAAGCGCCACCCATGTATTATGATTATTCAGTTTATGCAGGCACCCTTGAAGGAAAGTTGCTTGCCATTGATGCAAAAACAGGAAAACAGCGATGGGTTTACGCCACTGAGGGACAGATTTCGGGATCGCCTAATTATTTCCTCTCAGGTTCAAATAAAAAGATCTTAGCCGGGAGTTATGATAACTCTCTCTATTGCATCAATGATGTTACGGGAAAACCGGATTGGAAGTACACATCCGATAACTACATCAACTGCTCTCCTGCAGTATCAGGAAAATATACAATCTTTGGGGGTTGCGACGGGAATATGCATGTTGTCGACCTGGCTTCAGGAACATTAAAGACCCAGATCGAAATTGGAACCTACATTGCTTCTTCAAGCACCCTCTCGGGCAAAAATGCCTATTTTGGAAATTATGACGGAGTCTTTTATTGTGTCGATTATACAACAGGCGAAAAAAAATGGGAACAAGCCTGCGGAGGATCTTTTGTTTCGTCTCCGTCCGTTTCGGACAATTTTGTTGTTATAGGATCAGAAACACGAACTGTTTTTTGCATCAATAAAGACGATGGCAAGATACTGTGGCAGTATAAAACCCTCGGTAAAATAACCGGATCTCCAGTCATAGCAGGCAACAAGGTGGTTATAGCCTCATGCGATGGGAGACTCTACGTCCTCGACCTGAAATCAGGCTCTGTGTTATGGTCATTTGTAATGGGCAGCCCTTCCGACAGCACTCCGGCCATCATCCAAAATCTGATGGTAATTGCAACTGAGGATGGCAGGGTTCTTGGTTTCAAGCTTTAAATATTGTAGAATGACAGACGAAACAAATACTCAACTATACAGACATATAATTTTTTGCAATTGCGGTGGCGAAAGAATCCGGCCAGGACTACTGTCAGGTATTGGTGATTACCTTAAAAATTCACCTGCAAAAGTTACAGTTCTCTCTGATCTTTGCGGAGTGACTGCTAAAAGAAAAGAGGCTCTGTCAGATCTGTTCAATGCCGGCGAAGAATATCTTATCCTTGGATGCTACCCTCGCACCATGAACCTCTTGCTTGATCAGATTAATGAACAGGAGTGGAAATCTGCAAAGGTAAAACACGTTAATTTGCTTGAGCTTTCCTCAGAAGAAGAAGCTATTGGTGAGATAAATGGCTTTATAGAT
>CAIOOC010000094.1 GCA_903859795.1 uncultured Bacteroidia bacterium | reverse complement strand
GTGTGTTAACTGATGATACCAGATTTAAAAAAGTTGATCTCTTGCACTTCCTGCCAATGCTAATACATCTTTCTGCATCGATACCGTACATGCTTACTCCATATTCATATAAGGTAAAGATTGCAAATGCTATTCGTTCAGATTCTGGTTTTATAAGCAGTTTCCATGCTACTCCTTTAACAGATCTTTTTTCCAATAAGACTGTTTACTTAAGCCGTCCGGTTTTGGCTCTGATTTATTTATTTTGGTCTATCATCTTGTTTATAACCTATAAATCCAAAAGGGAAAAAATTTCTGGTTTCTCGCGACAACATTTTATGAATAAATGGCTTATATTCTTCCTTGGGTTTCAATTTTTACTTTTGGGAAGCCATTTATGTACGATATTCTCAGCATTCCATTTTCCCGATTCCGACCTTCTATATACAACAAATTTTCTAATGGATGTTTCGTTTGTTGGTTTAATTGGATTGCTGATCACTCCATTCTTCTTTCCACAAATCTTATATGGTTTACCAACTTTTACTCACACCAACACACCAATGAAAGATGAGATTGAAGAATTGTCGGTATCTGTATCTGGAATAAAAAAAACTCCTCCAAATTTTGAGTTGGATTACATGCTCACGATTGTTCAAAGGATGACAACATGTATGCAGGAGCAAAAGCCTTATCTTCAACCCGATTTTAACCTGAGCCAATTCGCTGTTAGTATTGATATACCATCCCACCATCTCTCATACTTTTTCAGAGAGATCAAAAAACAGTCTTTTAATGATTATCGTAATGAATGCCGAATTGACTATTCAAAAAAATTAATTATGGAGGGTAAAGCTGAAGAGTTAACACTTGAGGCAATTGGTATTCAATCAGGCTTTACGAATAGAAATACTTTTTTTACTGCATTTAAGAAGGTGGAAGGAATCTCTCCAAGTGCCTTTTTGTCCCGATCTCTCGGACATTTTTAATGTTGCCGGGATCCCTATATTGTCATATATTTTGGCAATTTATTCGTTTGACCAGTCCAAATAAGTCCAGTTAAATCGGAAACAAACACCTCAGGCGTTTTATTCTCAATTTTCATGTAACGATTTTACAAAAACGTTACATGAATTGCCCAATATTTTATTCAGGTTAACTTTAATAATCTGAATTTTGCTTCAGAGAATTGAGTATGCTTTTAGCTGGTTCGATTGTACCTGTTTTTGAATTTAAATATTGTAGGTCGCTCAAGGGTTTGTCTATTAACTATTAATCACTCCGGACCGGATAATTTTACGGAGACATTTTATTTAGATTCTTCAATGGGACAATTGAATCAGTTTTTGGAAAATTAATTCCTTAACCATAACACAACATTATTAAACCCGAGTTTCCCATGAAAGCATTAATTGAAAAGTTGGAATGGATTATTGACTACTATTTGGTCTATTTAATGTATAATCCAAATAAGTTTGACAGATATCAGAAGTACATGGAAGATAAATGGGACTTCCGATCTAACAATTGACTAATTATAAGGGAATATTTTTTCAGGAATTTTTGGAAGGAGAATTAGGGATTATCTCTATAATTCTCCAATATTTATGGATTTGGAAAACACATTATATCCTCATTTTATTGAAGGTGAATGGTATATTTTTCCTAACCGCGAAAGAGATCTGGAGCGGCTTACATTATTTATGAAAAATAATCCCAAAATGAACGTTGAGCTGAATTTTCATTCGAGTGTACCGATTCACAACAACAGAAACAATTAGTCTGGCAGCCCAGTATAAATGAGGCTATTGATTATTTCGTTTCCGAAGGGTTCGAGAAGACAAAGGTCATTTGTAGCAATTTCAGACACTCATCATTACCTTGTTTCAGAGTAATAACTACCCATAATAATTGACAGTAAGGATAGTAATATCATCAAACTGATCGGCGCTACCAATAAAATCATTTACTTCTTTTAAAAGCAATTCGTTAACATCTGCAGGTGTCTGATTTGGTGCAAGAGACTCAAGGATATCAATACTGGGTTGAATCGTTCTTCGCACCCCTTCACTACTATGAGCATCTTCCAGACCATCGGTATATAGTACGATTGAATCTCCTGGTTCAAGTTTAAACTCATATTGGTGGTATACAAAATCAGGATCGATGCAAATTGGCAATCCATTCTTTTTGGCAAATACCTCGACTTTCTTCCCTCCCCTTAGTATCAGCGGACGTTCATGCCCACCATCAACATAGGTAACATCTCCCGATTTCAAATTGAGTATGCAAGCAAATACAGTTACAAACATCATTGAACTATTGTTTTGGGATAGTGCCTTGTTGATTTTTGTAATCTCCTCCACCATGTCAGGGTTTGCCGAACTGGAAAAATTTGTATTAAACAAAGATTTGGTAATTGCCATAAACAATGCAGCAGAAATTCCTTTATCCGAAACATCCCCTACCATAAAAAACAGATGATCCTCATCGATAAGAAAATAGTCGTACAAGTCACCTCCTACAGTTTTTGCAGGCTGCAGAACACCATGTAAATCAAAATCGGTACGACCCGGAAATGCCGGAAAGTTCTTTGGCAACATTGACTGCTGGATATCGTAAGCAATGCTTAAGTCCTTTTTGATTGAGATCAGGTTGTCCCTGTCTTTCTGATACTTCTTGATGTTATTGATTTCTTCAATCGATTTTGCTATGGTAATCTCCATATCATCCATATTGATCGGCTTTGTAATAAAATCAAAAGCCCCCCTGTTCATGGCTGTTCTGATATTCTCCATATCACCATATGCAGAAACCATAACGGTCTTAATATCCGTCTTTTTACGATCTTTCAACATAGAAAGGAAAGTCAATCCGTCCATTTCTGTCATATTAATGTCCGAAAGATCAAGACAGATATCCGGATTATTTTCCAATTGTTCCAACGCCTGCACTCCATTTTGTGCAAATAAATAGG
>CAIOOC010000093.1 GCA_903859795.1 uncultured Bacteroidia bacterium | reverse complement strand
CAGACTTGAAAAAAAGTAGTTTATGAAAATTTTGTATTACGATTGTTTCGCAGGTATCAGCGGAGATATGAACCTTGGCGCAATGATTGATCTGGGTGTTGACCCCGCGTTTTTAAAAGAGGAACTCCGTAAATTGAATATTGATGGATTTCATCTTGAAGTTTCAAAGGATAGCAGAAGAGGTATCAGCGGCACAAAAGCGACTGTGGTGATTGAAAACCCGGATAATGAAAAACACAGGCATTTAAGGCATATTGAGGAGCTAATAAATCAAAGCACCCTTTCTGAACATGTCAAAACAACCTCACTTAAGATTTTCGATCTTATTGCAGAAGCTGAAGCCAAAGTGCATCGCATTGACAAGCAGAAAGTGCATTTTCATGAAGTTGGTGCATTGGATTCTATAGCAGACATTGTGGGAGCTGCAATTTGTCTCGATTTTCTGAAGGTTGATAAAGTTTGCTCCTCTCCTATTCAACTTGGCGGTGGAATGGTCAAATGTGCTCATGGAATTATGCCCGTTCCAGCACCGGCGACTGCCGAAATTGTGCAAAGCATACCCGTGAAAACCGGTTTAGTTCAGCATGAGGCAACAACACCGACAGGAGCAGCAATTCTTGTAGCTATTGTAGATGAGTTTACTGAACAGGTAAATTTTCCAATACAGAAAATTGCTTACGGAATTGGTCAGCGGGATGTATCAGAAGTCCCCAATGTTCTGAGAGTATATCTTTTGGAATCAGAATTGGGATCAAACAATACTTCCATTGAACAGGCGTATATGGTTGAGTGTAATATCGATGATATGAATCCGGAATGGTATGACTTTCTTTTTCAGAAACTTTTCGAATCCGGGGCCAGCGACGTGTTTTTAACACCGATCATCATGAAAAAATCAAGACCTGCAAACCGCCTTTCAGTCCTGTGCAATAAGAATATCCTTTCCGGCATAAAAGAAGTTATTTTCAATCACAGCACCTCTATTGGGCTGATAGAATATATGTTAACTAAAACCGTGCTCGACCGTCAGGAAAATGAAATAGAAACAGAACTGGGTAATGTGCGTTTTAAATCGAGCTTTTATAAAGGGCGTGAAATTCATTCAAAACCTGAATTCGATGATCTTAGAAAATTAGCCAACCTTCATGACATTAGTCTGAGTGACGCAGAAAAAATAATTAATAAAAATCGTTGATATGGATTTCCGCGACATTCTCGAAAAATATAAAGCCGGAGAGTTAGGTTTGGAGGAAGCCTCCTCCAAACTTGCAAATCAGGGTTCTGATGATATGGGATTTGCCAATATTGATACCAACCGGCAGAAAAGGACCGGTATTCCGGAAGTGATCTATGCATCCGGAAAAACAACCGAGCAGGTACGTTTGATTGTTGAAAGGATGTACAGCAAAGGTTTGGATATCCTCGCAACCCGTGCCAGCGAAGAGATGTTTAAGGCGGTCAAAACTGTGGTTCCCAATGCTGTCTACAATGCATTGGCCAGAACGATCAGTTATAAACACAAGGAAGAAAATTGCAGTGAAAATTATATAGCAATTATTTCAGCCGGGACATCAGACCTTCCGGTAGCTGAGGAGGCGGCAGAAACTGCACGGTTTCTTAACAACAAGGTGATCACGATTTATGATGTAGGTGTCGCAGGAATTCACAGACTATTTCATAAATGGGATCTTATCCGTAATGCCCGGGTAGTTATTGTTGTTGCCGGGATGGAGGGTGCACTCGCAAGTGTAGTAGGCGGTCTGGTTGATAAACCGGTTATTGGTGTTCCCACAAGTATAGGCTATGGTGCAAGTTTCCAGGGTCTCTCAGCCCTTTTGTCAATGTTAAATAGCTGTGCCAGCGGTGTCTCTGTAGTGAATATTGATAATGGATTTGGGGCAGCTTGCCAGGCATCGCTAATTAATAAACTATAAGTCTATCGAATGCGAAATATTTTCAACCTTTTCCTCTGCCTGATCCTGCTTAATTTTATTGGTTGTAAAAAGGATACTACAGGGACTATTACGAATATAACGATTGGCGGGCTTTTATCGATCACAGGCAATTGGTCCTCACTTGGCCTGGCATCCAAAGAAGCAATGAGCCTGGCTGTCAATGACATAAATAGTTACCTGGTTCAGACCGGTTCACCGTACCGGTTTTCCGTAGCAATTTTTGACACTAAGCTTGATACTTCGCTGGCACAGTCAGCAATTAAAGAGGCTTTTGCCAAAAATATCCGTTTTGTAATCGGTCCTCAGTCGAGTGCCGAACTTGGAGCAATCCGCCCTTTTGCAAATGCCAACTCTATTCTGGTTGTAAGCCAGGGAAGTACGGCAAGCAGTCTGTCAATAATTGACGATGCCATTTTTCGGTTTTGCCCGGGAGACAAGGTCGAAGGTAATGCAATGGCCCAGACGATCTATGAATCAGGAATTCGTTCCCTGATAACCCTTGCACGTGATGATCTAGGGAATAAGGGGTTACAGAATTCAATCGGGTCAATATTTACTGGCATTGGAGGTTCTATTGATGCAATACCTCCCTATGCAAATAATCAAAGTGATTTTACAGCGATTCTGGCAACTCTTAAAAGTAAGATACTTCAACAAACGCAATCAATCGGAGCTAACCAGGTTGGAGTTTACCTGGCTTCATTTGATGAATGTGCTGCCCTTTTTGAACAGGCATCTCCTGATCCGGTTTTCTCCTCTGTACACTGGTTTGGCGGAGATGGAGTAGTGTTTAGTAATGCACTAATTTCCAATCCAAAGGCAGCTTCATTTGCGGAAGTAACCCAATTTTTTGTTCCAAATTTCGGGTTACCCCAAATGCCTAACCCTGGTCTTGCTGCAGTAGCTGCTGCTATCAAAAGTAAAACCGGAACCGACCCTGATGCCTATGCCTTATCAGTATATGATGCCATGTGGGTGATCGCAAAAACTGAAGCTGCTTTTCCTAAGCAACCAAACGATTTTTCCGTATTAAAATCGGTATTTATTTCCGAAGCAGATCGTTATTATGGTATTACCGGTCCAGTTTCACTCAATGATGCCGGAGATAGAAGCATAGGCTCATTCGATTACTGGGCTATCGCTACTGTTGCCGGATCATTCAAATGGAGATTAATTGGAAAGTCATTGTAATTGTTTAATTTTCAAATTTTTATATCAGTAATGAAACTGGGAAAATTATTTTTTCTTACATCATTTTTCGTTTTTATCACCCTATATGTCAATGCTCAACAAGATAGCCTGCAGACTTATCGCAAAAGTATCGACAGCCTCGATCTACAGGTTATTCAGCTCTTAGGAAAACGAATGGAAGTTGTTACTGCGATTGGCAAATACAAGGTTGTTCATCATATCGCACCCTTACAGCCAAAGAGATTTCAAGAGATAGTTGAGAAGAATATATTGTTGGGTAAAAAAGAACAACTTTCCGAAACCTTTATCAGGGCACTTATGGATGTAATTCATCAAGAGAGCCTTAAAAAAGAGAAGGCCTTGCAAGAAAATAAATAATGGTTTCCATCGAACGAAGCATTCCTATTGCAGATATTCAGCCACCAGTACATGATTAATTTCAGATATTTCACGTTGGGCCGGGGGTAAATTATCAGATATGTAACCCCTCACTTGGATTTGGAGAAGCATCAAATTTCTCAATATCATACAGGAAAGCTTTTATATCGTACTTCCAAAACTTTTTTTCAGGAATCTGCAAAAAGAATTTGTCTGGTTTAATCGCTTCGATCCGGATTTTTTCCGCAGAATTTATTAACCCAGCTATTTAAAAAGTCTTAAATTTACCGTCTTCTGGTATACAACTAAAGAATCGCCTGCTAAAATTAGAAAAATATAACTTTTCGTATGAACGCAATGCCTTTTGTGATAGGTGCTTTTGCTTTCTTTGCACTTGCCTACCGTTTTTACTACAGCTTTATTGCTGCTAAGGTAT
>CAIOOC010000092.1 GCA_903859795.1 uncultured Bacteroidia bacterium | reverse complement strand
TGCGGCCAAACAAGGTCATGATGTTGTGATGTCGCCGGTTAATCCCTGCTATTTTGATTTCTACCAGGGACCAAAGGAAGAAGAACCTCTTGCAATCGGTGGTTTTAATCCGCTCGAAAAGGTATACGAGTATGATCCTATTCCTAAGGAACTGGATGCCGAGGCGGCCAAACATATACTTGGGGCCCAGGCTAACCTGTGGACTGAATATGTTCCCAATATAAAGCACGCGCAATATATGACTTTCCCAAGGATTGCCGCCACGGCCGAAGCCTTGTGGAGTCCGAAAGAGGTTAAAAATTATGATGATTTTTACCGTCGTATTCAGACATTTACCAAACGGTATGATCAAATGGGTATTAATTATTCGAAAAGTGCTTTTAAAGCAGCTGCCATACCTGCAGCACCACCGAAAAAATAACCATCTTGTTTGCTTTTTTGATTTGAAGGGCAGATTAAACCCCGAAGGTTTTGGCAACCTTCGGGGTTTTTAATGATTTAAAGCCCTAAACCGCCTCGGCACATTCTTTCAGAAAAGATAGACCTTTCCTAACAAAATCCTTTGTATCAGGACAGACATCTTTAAAAATCCCGCGTTTATAGCCGAAGCCGTTGTTGCCTGTATTGTATGTTTCCATCAATATTCTCGCATTTGGGCATGCGAGGAGCAATGAGCTAAATACTTCATGCCAGGGAACAAGACCACCACCCGGGACTCCCCGGTCATTTTCGCAGGCATGGATTCCGCGCAATTTATTACCGGCAGTTTCAATTGCTTTGCCGTAATCCCGCTCCTCTGTTATCATGTGGTATGTGTCGAGGTTGATCAGCAAGTTAGGGTGATCAGCCATGACGATGAGGTCAACAGCCTGTTGTGCAGTGTGCAGCAGGTGTGTACGAAACCGGCTCATTGGTTCAAGAACAAGCTCAACTCCCAGTTTTTGGGAATAATCTGCAAGCTGATGCAGGTTTTCAGCGACCCGTACCAATTCCGTAATTTGCTTTGGTTGCCGTAATACATGACCAGGATGGCCATATGTGGCTCCGCAATAAGCAACTGCCCCGAGTTCAGCTGCCTGCTCAATGATCCGACGGTGCCATGCCATACCCAGGCGCTGATTGTCCAGAGATTGATGCGATATATCACATTCCATCGGCCATAGGTTACCGGGCCCGACCGAAAGTTCAAGACCAATTTCTCTTGCCCTCTTGCATACAGGTACTGGATTAAAAAAGATATCATCACCAAGTGAAATTTCGAAACAATCAAGTCCGAGATCGTGAACTTCATCCAGAACCGGAAGGGTTTTGTCTGTCCAGTATTCCACCCACAGGAACTGATGCGCCCCGTATTTATAAGATGTCATTCCTTAAATAGTTATATGAATATTCTTCAAAGGTTGAATAAATTTAGTTCGGGAGATAAATTAATTGACCTCCGAATTTAACAGAGCCAATTCCGCTGCCGGACCTTTTATCTGCAATTCGATAATCACATCATTTTCATTTATATAATCCTTTGGCACATAGAAAATTGTCTTTTTATTAATCTCTTCTGTTTTTATAATCTGGGAAGTCTGATATATTTTTGCGGATAAAATTTTGGCGTCGGGTGTAGGAAGCATAATATAGTTCTGACCGTTTAAAAGGTGCAGGTATATTTTATTCTCCTTCCGGGTACTTACAAATTCTCCTTTTAAAGGCAGGAATGGTCCACCCTCGGTTTGATAAATGCTTTGGCCGAAGTTTTTCATCCAATCTCCGATCTGATCAAAGAGTTTTATCTGAGCCTCTTCAACACTTCCGTCCGGTTTCGGAGCCATATCCAACAAGTAGTTACCATTACGACCCGCTATTTTGACAATTGTTTGGATACATTCCTTTGCAGTTTTCAATTTCAGTTTCGAATTGTAAGAATAATTGGGATAAGCAACACTCGAACAAAATTCCCACGGACCTTTGTAGTACAATTTTTCCCACTCTTTTCCTCCATGATCTTCACGACTATGGTAATCGCCAACGTTTTTCTCAAAATCCCATCCATCATCCCATTGTCCGCCTTTCGGTTTGAATGGCATTTGCAGCCGCGACATAATGACATTGGCATCCAGCGATTTGAGGTATTCGGAGAGTTGAGTGCGGTATTTCGGGTTACTATACCATTCAGGGTGCCAGAATCCGTCGAACCAGAAATTTCTGGTGTGATATTTCTGCACTAACTCGGCACATTGCGTTTTGACAAATTCAAAGTAGGCATCCATTCCCCCCTTCACATTTGGAATCTTATCTGCATCAACGCCATACATGTGCGGCCATCCATTTTCATGAAGATCGGCAATTGAATAATAGGTACAAAAGACAATCCCGCTTTTTTCGCAAGCCTCCGAAAGCTGTTTACAGATATTCTTACCATATGGGGTATTCATGATATTGAAATCGGTTGCCTTTGTATCCCAGAGCGAAAACCCATCGTGATGTTTTGGAACAAAAACGATATATTTCATCCCGGCATTTTTAGCAATTCGACCCAGGCTTCTGCATCAAACTTCACTGGATTGAACTCCCTGCACAGCTGAATATACTTCTCAGCAGGAACATCAGTCCCCCAGGTCCATCCAATCTCCTGATCAATTGCTCCAAGGGGAGTCCAGTGAATAAAC
>CAIOOC010000091.1 GCA_903859795.1 uncultured Bacteroidia bacterium | reverse complement strand
GTAATAGAAGGCAAATTCAGAGACATTCTTTACGGTATTGAGCTCGAATCGGGACAGATAATTTCAACTTTCATTTACCCTAAATCATTTTGGTAAAAGAATTTGAAATATTCGCCACTTTATAAATCCGTAAAGCAGGAGGGAATCAGATTATGCACATTAAAAATAAGGCAGAATACATTGAATACAGATTCTGTAGAGCGGAAGATTCATTTAGGGAGATTACGGAGACCTTTACGACTATGATGACAAGATTGGATTACCTTTGGTTGACCAACCAGGCCCATATCCAGATTTTTTAATAGATTGGGTACGATGGTATGAAAAGAAGTATTAGGGTTTTCAAGGAGAGAGTCTTCCTTCGCTACTAACTTCATATCCTGCTTTACTAAAGCTCCTGAAGTCAAAAAGAGATTTCATCTATTCGTCTGTCAAACTGTAAATTGGGAATAGAGAAAAGGAACAGGTCAGAATTTCTCAGATTTTCATCAGAATTACAATCTACCTTTATACTGTTAATATGATATTATGAAAATTCTGATAATTGAAGATGAGAAAGAATTGCTTGCTGCGATAAAGAATTACCTGGAAACGGAGGGTTTTCTATGTGAAACGGCATCAACAATTTTCGAAGCAGAAGATTCACTGTCAGCTTTTAACTACGATATAATCATCCTTGATTTAACATTGCCGGGAGGGAACGGGCTGGATCTTATAAAACTTATTAAGGAGAGAAACAGAGATGCTGGTCTTTTAATTGTTTCAGCGAAAAATTCCCTCGATGATAAGGTCCATGGATTGGATATGGGGGCCGATGATTATATCTCCAAACCGTTTCACCTTGCTGAGCTTAACTCACGCATAAAGTCACAATTGAGAAGAAGGCATTTTGGCGGGACAAATGAACTGGTTTTCAATGAGATTAAAATTAATGTCGATTCCGGTGAAGTTTCAGTTTATGACGAAAAGATTGATCTTACTAAAAAGCAATACGAAATATTGGTTTATTTTATGGTTAACAGAAATAAACTTATAACACATGAATCAATCGCAGAGCATGTATGGGGAGACAATATTTCCAATGAAGAGAATTTCGATTTTATTTATGGTCAGATAAAGAATCTCAGGAAAAAGATTGAACAAAAGAATGGCAAAAATTATATCCATAGTATCTATGGTATGGGATACAAATTTTCAGAAAAATGAAACTTTTAAAAAAGACTAACCGGACATATTTTATTGTTTCAGCTATCGCATTTATTATAGCAGGTGTGGTAATCTATTTCGTTATCTCTTACTTTTTTGAAGACCAACTGAATGAACAACTGTTCTCAGACGGGGTGTCAATCATTCACAACATAGAAAAAGCTGGACCTGTCCCTAATTTTTATCCGTTTATAGAAGTTAAAAAAGTATCAAATCAGGTTGAACGACCGGTTGAGTATAAGGATACATTGATTTTCGATGTTAATGAAAAGGAAAATATTCCATTCAGGCAAATCAGTTCAGTTGTTACAATAAAAGGAGAAATGTACCTTATAATTGTCCGTGATACCTTGCTTGAGAAAGGTGACATTTTAATGATCATAGTGGTCATTATCGCTGTCACATTTGTTCTTCTCTATTTGAGTCTGTACTTCATCAACAGAAAACTCTCTCTGATTATCTGGAAACCCTTCTACCAGACTCTGAATGACCTCAGAAAGTTTTCACATGATGTTCCTGATTTTAAATTGCCTTCAGGAGGAGAAATTGACGAATTCATTGAACTAAACAAAACTCTTGATAATCTGACAT
>CAIOOC010000090.1 GCA_903859795.1 uncultured Bacteroidia bacterium | reverse complement strand
TACCCGATCGGTTCCAGATAATTTCAGATGTAGAAAAAAGAATCCCTATTTTTGCATGTTTAATTCGAGCGTCCTTGATTAGGATTGATTTATAAAGATTAGAATATCAGGTACGTTATTAAAATTTCCTTTTTCAGGATAAAAAAGAGACGAATGAAACGCATAAAGCTTTGGGACGAAGTATTTGAGATCTCGATAACAAATTCCGAGATTCAATCTGCTATCAAGAAGATGGCCGATCAGATGAAGATAGACCTTGAAGGTAAAGAGACTCTTTTTATCTGCGTTCTGAACGGAGCTTTCATGTTTGCCTCTGAATTAATGAAGGAAGTAGAGCTTACCGATGCTGAAATCTCGTTTTTAAAGCTCTCCTCCTATTCCGGTGCCAATTCCACAGGTGAAATTAAAGAACTCATTGGTTTAAATGAAGTAATTTCCGGACGTACCGTGGTGATAATAGAGGACATAGTTGACTCGGGTCAAACAATGAAGGAGGTTCTTGATCAACTCCTTTCAAAGGGAGCCAGGGAAGTAAAGATTGCCACCTTACTGTTCAAACCCAATGCCTTGAAAGTAGATATTAAGCTTGATTATGTCGGCCTTGAAATTCCAAACGATTTCATTGTAGGATTTGGTTTGGATTACGACCGCAGGGGGCGCAATTTAAAGGATATTTACTCGCTTGTAAAAGAACAATTCAAGAATTAATACTATACAAATGCTTAATCTAGTGCTATTTGGCCCTCCAGGGGCTGGCAAAGGTACTCAGGCAATTCTTTTAGCCAAAACGTTCAATTTAGTACATTTATCTACCGGTGATCTTTTACGTCATGAAATTGCGGCCAAGACTGAGCTTGGGCGTATAGCCGGAGAACTGATTGACAAAGGTGAATTGGTGCCAGATGAAATTGTGATTTCAATGATTGAATCACGCCTGAAAAAACCAAGGTGCACTATTGGATTTATCTTCGACGGCTTTCCCAGAACTGTAGCTCAGGCTAAAGCGCTTGACAAGCTGCTTACCAAGCACCATTCAAAGGTTTCGGTTATGCTTTGCCTTTCAGTTGAAAAAGCTGAACTGGTAGATCGGCTTCTCAAACGAGGATTAACATCCGGGCGTTGCGATGATTTGGAAGCCGCTACAATCGAACACCGGATCGATATATACAATGAAAAGACTGCTCCCATTATCAATTATTACGAGAGCCAGGGTAAATACTTCCCTATTCATGGAATGGGGACCATTGAAGAAATCGCTGAAAATTTGTCACAAACGATTAAAAAGATTAGCGCCAAACCAACGACTGTTATTCATAAATAACCAGGTCAGAGATACCACCTGTTTTAAAGAATGATAACCAAAAGATCTTCTGTTACAGGTGGTTTTTAATATCTCGATTTTAGAGTGTATTTTTACGCTCTAATTTAAGTTTTAGAAATGGATTCGAATTTTGTCGACTATGTTAAAATAATGTGCCGATCCGGGCATGGTGGTCCTGGTTCCCGACACTTCAGGCGTGAGAAATTTTCACCCAAGGGTGGGCCTGATGGCGGAGATGGAGGACGCGGTGGACATATTATCCTCCGGGGAAATAAACAGATGTGGACACTCCTTCACCTGAAATACAGAAAACACATCATAGCCGAATATGGAGGATCCGGCGGAAAATCGCGCAGCACGGGAAAAGACGGGGAAGATATCTACCTCGATGTTCCCCTTGGAACTATAGCCAAAGATGCAGAAACCGGCGAGGTGCTTTTTGAGATCAACTTCGACGGCGAAACAGCTATCCTGGCAAAAGGGGGCCGTGGGGGGCTGGGTAACACCAACTTTAAATCCCCTACGATGCAAACTCCCCGTTTTGCTCAACCCGGCGAGGATTTTGAAGAGGGATGGAAGATCCTGGAGCTTAAAATTCTTGCAGATGTAGGTCTGGTGGGATTTCCTAACGCCGGTAAATCAACACTGCTTTCAAAAGTATCTGCTGCTAAACCTGAAATAGCCGATTACCCGTTTACAACCCTGGTTCCAAATCTGGGTATCGTGGCCTATCGTGACAATCAATCATTTATAATGGCTGACATCCCTGGAATTATCGAAGGTGCACATGAAGGCAAAGGGCTGGGATTGAGATTTCTGCGCCATATCGAAAGAAACTCGATTTTGCTTTTTTTGATCCCCGCCGACAGTACAAACCATTATAATGAATATCAGATACTCTTAAATGAGCTGAATCAGTTTAATCCTGATCTTCTTGATAAACAACGAATTGTTGCTATCTCAAAAAGTGATCTTCTCGATCAGGACTTGATCAAAGATATCAGCAGGGAGATGAAAGATATACCCCATATCTTTTTCTCATCATTTGCCCAACGGGGACTGGTTGAATTAAAAGATCTGATTTGGAAAT
>CAIOOC010000089.1 GCA_903859795.1 uncultured Bacteroidia bacterium | reverse complement strand
GGTTTTACCTGATTTTGACTGGTAAAAATCCAAAACATCAAAATTATGCATGTAATACGACTTATATTCGATCAGAGGAAGCAGAATTGGAGTGTCCATTTGGATAAGAGATTTACTTATCCGATGCCCCTTCCAAATTGATATTCCTGCGGGAAATTCCATTTTATAAATCCAGACTGCTCCTGTGTTATCTATGGATAGCAGTTTATCGGAGTTCAGCAGGAAAGGATTATTGTGGCTATCAACTATATTAATTTTATCGAATAAATGGCCCTCTCCCCGGCTCAGATACAGGCCATCAGATCCGAGAACCCAGGTATTGTTATGATTATCAATATTTATGTCCCATGCTCTAAATACTGAGCCATTAATCTTGAACTGTTCAAATCTATCAAAAGATCTGTTGTAGATCGAAATAGGCTTTCCCTGACACATTACCAAAACCTCGTTGAACCGGTCTACAACCACTTTATCCAGAGAAAAATAAGGTAGTGATAGAGAATCCTCAGGGTTACAGTCATAATTTTTAAACTCATACCCATCAAACCGGCTAATTCCATCCCAGGTGGCAACCCATAGGAATCCAGTTTTATCCTGACAAATGCTCTGAACCCAGTTATTGGATAAGCCTTCTGTTGTGGTAAACGTTTTTAATGAGTAATCCACCTGACCAATAGATGCAAAACTCAAGAAAATCAGAATCATCAGAGTCCAAAAACGGGTAATATTTCTTAGAAGAAAATTCATTTAAAGAATATTAATATGCAAATATATTTTGAATAAAATTATATTATATTTACAAAATAAAAGATCCGAATCAAACCTTTTTTTCGTCACCCTGCCTCCTCTCCTGCCTAAAAATAGTAATTGACTTTATTTAAATTTGGATAACGTGAAATCATTACTGAATATTGGGCTATTAATCAAAAAAGAATTCAGAAGATTAGATTGGATTCATGATTACTATTTAGTGTACTTCCTTTACAAGCCTGAAAAGATTCACCGGTATTACCAATATATGGATACCAAATGGGGTTTGAAAGTACAACATCTTGATGAATTAATAAGATTGAACAAAAACTAATCATTATAGATCGCCAAACAAAATTGCCACCCCGGAAGGAAATGATATCCCCCGGCAGTGGCAACTTCTCTTTATAACGGTACTAAAGCTTATTTTACTGCAATGGCTGCACTTGATGGTCCGGTCAATGGTATTACATGGGTTTGACTAAAACCTGCCTCCTTTGCCAGAGTGTCAAAATCTGCGCCTGTAAAATCGTATCCTTCAGCTGTTTCTATCAACATATTTAGAGACATCATCAACCCAAAAGCATTTTCACGCCTGTCATTATCAATAATGTTTTCCAGTATTACAAGTGCACCTCCTGTGGGCAGGGCATCATACGCCTTACTGATTAGTTCTTTTTTGGTCGCGGTACCCCAGTCATGGAGGATGTTACCCATTGTAATGACGTCAGCTTTGGGGAATTCATCTTTAAAGAAATCTCCCGATTTTACCGTAACCTTATCGGCCAATCCCATCTTACTTACATTTTCAAGGGCAATAGGGGAGACAGGGGGAAGATCAAAAGAAATGCACCTCATATGCGGATTATGAGCGGCAACATGTGCCGACAACTGAGCTCCTGCGCCTCCGATATCGCATAACGTATGGTACCCCGAAAAATCGAATGATGTGGCAAAAGTGATAAAATTACCTGCCTGCACACCTCCCATTGCATTTACAAACTCGCGTGTTTTGTCATGGTCCAGATAGAGTTCTTCAAATAACGTTAACCTACCGGTTCTGATTTCGTTTTGGGGTGCTCCGGTTTTTAATGCTTCTTCAAGGAAATTCCAGAATGGATAAAGGCGGTTATTGGCCATCTCCAAAAAGCCTCCAATATAGGAAGGCTTATTGCTATCCAAAAAAAGATCAGCCTCAGCAGAATTGGAATAAATTGCATGTTCCTTGTTCCCAGATCTGTGTAAAAAGCCCAAAGCAACTAATGTATCGAAGAAATCATACAGTCCCCTTTCCTGCAATCCCAACAGGTGTTTAAGTTCGTGACCTGTTGATGGTTTAACGGCCAAATGAGAGAAGACCTCCAGTTTTACTGCTGTTAATAGAGTTTTTGAGGCCCAGAACCCCATTCCAACTTGCATAATGTGGGAAGGATCAATCTTTTTTGATTCTTCGACGTGAATGTTTTTTAATGTTTCCATACTTATTTTGAATATTATGGTAATTATTTTGTTAGTACCCTGGATCATATGGTGTAATCAAGGTGGTTATTCAAGCGGGGCATTGCCCCAGGTAGCGGAAATTCTGATTTTAACCTTACGTTATAAGCTTACTGTTTAAAACGGATTAGCATTTAAAAAGTTCAATCAGCAACTTTCTAAAATGGATATCATTCTAATCCGGGGGTAGATTTTTAGGGGTTGATCTGAGATTAATAGGTAAGCAGTCTGATAACCAGGGCTATTTTTTTTGCACCCAAGACACCAAAACACAAAGGAACACCCTAGTTTTTTTCACATCATAGAAGTTAAATTGCCGCAGATAATTCTCCTATAATTGGATTGTTGATTCATCGCTATTATGTACATTTGAAGTCATATCGCAAATGCGGAATCCTGACCATGCGAATAATTTTCCCCTAATGGTTAGGGAAGAAAAGTGATCATTTTTAAGACATTACTAATTTCAATATTATGAATCCAAATGGTATCAGGGAATTTGCAGCATTGTTCCAGAAAAGCCGAATACTGTTAAGTGGTTTTGAACTCGATCTGTTTACAATTATTGACGAATCGGGCTCTACAAACAATACGATTGCGGACAAGCTGAATCTTGATAGGCACGCATGCGAACGTCTGCTCAATGCATTGGCTTCTTTGGGTTTTCTGGTAAAACAAGGCGATATGTTCTTTAATTCGCATGAAAGTTTCACCTTCCTGTCGAAAAAGAGTCCTGAATATTTAGGTGGACTAATGCATTCAAACCACCTTTGGAATACCTGGAGCGGATTGACACATGTTGTAAAGACGGGAAAATCGGCCCATCCTACGGAGATAAACGAAAGAGGAGAAGAGTGGCTTTTCCCTTTTATAAATGCAATGCATGACAGAGCAAAAAAACAGGCTCCACCTCAATTAGCAATAATTGATATGTCCATGATAAATTCAATTTTGGACATTGGCGGAGGTTCCGGAGCATATTCAATGGAATTCCTGAATATCAAACCTGAACTTGAGGCTGCTGTGTTTGATTTGCCAAATGTTGTACCAATAACACAGAAATTTATAGAAAAAGAGGGCTTTTCGAATCGAATAAAGACAGTTACAGGCGATTACACAAAGGATGCCTTACCAATAGGGTTTGATCTGGTCTTTCTTTCAGCAATTATTCATAGTAATTCGTTGGCTGTAAACGCAGACTTGTTCAATAAATGTTTTAAAGCATTGAATATGAATGGGAAGATCGTAATCCAGGATTGGATTATGAACAATGAACGGACCCACCCAACCGCCGGAGCTATTTTTGCGATAAATATGCTTGTAGGAACTGAATCAGGCGATTGTTTTACAGAACAGGAAGTTACAGAGATGTTAAATGCTGCAGGATTCAAAAACATTTCGAGAATTGAATTTGAATCGGGGTTGAGTCAAATGACTGCTCAAAAGATTTAAAATAAGAAATCAGCTTATTAACAAGATAATTGGGCGATTAAAAATCGCCCCACCTAATTCTTGAATATGCATTGCCTATAGTTCCCGCGATTTTTAACCGCGAAAAAATGACCAGACATAATAGGCTGCCTATTAAAATCCAGGAAACCATTCTGAATCAAATAGTTTACGCATTTTATTCAATTTCTTTTTGTAATTTGTGTCATCGGTGCAAGGAGTCATTTCATAGGGGTCAAGATTCATATCGAATAACTGCTCTTCGATACCAACAGCATCATATCTCATGAATTTTAACTTGCCTGCGCTGACAACCATCCGCCCGATTTCACTTTCCACTCCGACAGTCTCTCTCCAGGGAATGTGCCTATTTTCAAAAAGGGGACGCAAACTTCTTCCCCGTGAATCAGATACCCCCATTATTCCAGCATAATCACAAACGGTTGGAAGCAGATCAAGACCATTTGAAACCAGATGATCATTATCAACCTGTCCGGCAGGGATATGACCCTTCCACATGGCTATAAATGGGATATTTGCTGACTCTTCGTAAAAAGCGGTTTTGTGTACCATTCGATGTGCAGCATCCATTTCGCCATGGTCACTCGAAAAAATAATCAGCGTATTCTTCTCCTGACCACTTTCTTTTACAGCTTCAAGAATAGTCTGCACACTTTTATCGGCCATTTCAGTCAGGCGGGCATAAGCCCAGCGGTGTCGGCGCCAGTCGTTTTCAGTGTATTTTTCACGGGCCTTTTTAATAAAATCACTATTTGGCAGGCCTGCCGACCGGTTTATTAAAGATTTTATCGCCTCTGGTTCATTATTCTGGGGTTCGAAATTGGGAGGTAGTGGCGGACAATATTTTTCGAAGAAATCCTTTTCGTTTATACCGTCAGGGATTTTCAAGGCTTTGTCAAGAGTTGTGCACTCAACTACGCTATTCTTTATAAACTTGGTTACCGATTCTGAAACAGCAAAATCCCGGATTGGCATGAAACAGATGTCATGGGGATTGATCAGTGAAACGACCATAAAATATGGATTCTCGTGTTTCCCCATGATGAATTTTACACTTTCATCAGCCAGTTTATCTCTTGCATCATCACAGATTACTTTAAATCCCAGTTCCATTGGGGCCAGTGGTTTTGGCAAGTGTTGCTTTCCTCCATAAACCAAATCATAGCCTGCACGTTTTAGAAATGTTGCTATTGTGGTATTTCTTACATCATCTGAAATCAGGGGAATCTTTACTGAGCCTTCATTTTCGCGTACCTGGTTTCCGGCATTATCCAGAAATGACCCTGCAAATCTACCGGTCATCATACTGACCCTGGCCGGAGAACATACGGGGTTGGTCGTATAGGCCCGGGTAAACCGGATTCCATTTTTTGCAATATAGTCAATCCCTGGTGTTTTCAGCCATTTGTTGCCGGCGCAACTCATCATTGAAGCGCTTTGCTGATCGGTAAAAATAAAGATGATGTTTGGTTTCTCCGGTGAACGCTTCTTTTCACC
>CAIOOC010000088.1 GCA_903859795.1 uncultured Bacteroidia bacterium | reverse complement strand
CCTCTTTTACTGTGGGAAACTGGATATGACAATCTAACGGCGCAGTAATATGAAATTTCTTTTCCATTAAATTCCGCGAAGAGCCCCATGATGAGTTGTTATGCCTTTCATGTAAGTAACTTTCATTCTTTGCTGATTCAATTCGGCGTTTACAGAATATCCCGCATGCTTCCCAATTAACAAAGCAACTGTAACTGGTTTTTTATAATGAATTTATTTTTCTGATAACACCAGCCAATTTTATTCTAAGAGGAACTTCAACTTTGTTACTCACAGTCATTAAATAATTAAGAACCCACCTATACTTTACGTAAGTATTTGCTCTTTTATAGAGGTTTTCTTCTAAACCAGATACAATTTTATCCAAATAATTATTCTCATCGATATATCCATCCTCAAAAAAGAATGAAAGATAATCTATAAAGAGGGAGACATCTTTTTTAATAAGCAATTTATTACCATATGAATACCAATCAAATATTATTGACTTACCCCAATTCGGATATTTCAATCCCCCTTTTTTTTTGTCATTCATTTTTTCAATAAAATCCTTAGCAGTCTTGTGCTCAAACTCCTGTATTATCTTTCCATCAATCACAATGCGGGGATATAAAGCCGTTTGTTGCTCCAATAAATAGGCATCAATATAGGCACGGCCAACAACTTGGTATTCATATTGATCGAAAAAAGCTTCACCAGTTGATATACCACCTCTTAACCAGATATTTTTCAAAGCTAAGCTAGCTTGAATCAAACCTACTGCAACACAAAGGTTTTGCAGTCTATGAAAATTTTCATCCTTATCTTTACCGTGTTCAACTGAAAGAATGATTGAGTCGCTTATATTGATGTATTGTATATACTTTTTATTTAAGATACTTCTCAAGTGCTGTATCGCCGAGTCAACTATTCCAAAGTAATTTTCTATTATGCTTATTTTGCTGCTATACACCAAATCCTTAAAACCTAATATATCTAAAAAAGCGACATAGCACCGCTTATATACTATTGGCTTCCTCTTCTCAAGATCTATAAAATGTTCAGTTTCCATGGATTAAAGAATTTAATTCAATATAGACGCAAAATAATTTATTTCGAATAATATCTGTTCAGTTGAACCATAGCGTTAATGGTGAATTCATCAACGTCGGAACCCGAAATCAGCGTGATGATATCAGACCATTGAATCACAGGAATCTTTTCGTGAGATGGAGGTACATTAAGTAGGGTTAGTTTAATCTCACGATCTTTAAAAGAAGGTATAAACTCCTTCCATAAACAGATTATCAACTCTTGAATACCAAATTGCTCATATCCGGTTTCGTCTTTGCGGCCTTCGCCGGATTCGAGTTTGGCTTCGATGACCAGCATTGTTTTTGGGGAGACCAGCAGGATATCCGGCTTGGCGTTAAAAGCCCAGCGCACCTCTTTCAGCTTCTCCAGACCGGCGTTTTTCAGTTCTTCTATGCTCCAATGGCTGGGGCTCCAGAGTTTCTCTCTTTTTGGGGTGGTCCAGAAAAGCTCATGCTGATCAAGCGTGGTGAGTGGAACATGGCGAATTTCGAGAATCTTCTCAAGGACGACTCGTCTCCGGGTATGGGTGTCTTTTAAATACTCATCAGGTTTGCCAAGGTCGTACCAGTAATCTCGAAGCGCAGCTACTTCCACATAGACTTCAAGCTCATCGGGGTCAAGTATTATGTCACACTTCTTGTTTGCGAGTTCAGCAAAACTAACTCTGACGGCTCTTGACGACAAGAGCGCATGAGAAAATAAGAAACAGAAGAACCTCTCCTCTCTGTTGACTTTCCAATATGGGTTAGCATTGAACATATTAAACTGCTGATTTTAAATTGTTTAGCTCAAACTAAACGAAATAAAATAAAAGAAGTAGATTTACGATGTTTTACAGTTTTGCTCTGTCATTCTTTCCTTATTACTGGTTCTTTCAATTTTTGTATCACGTTTTTCTGCAATATGGACGTAAGACCCTTGATGAGATTTGCCTTTGCGATACATTAGCATTGCAAAAGCGATTGTAATCAGCGCTATGAACGAATGCCTGATGCTGGGGCACAACGATAAGCTGAAATCAGGAAGCGTGTGAACTAATAGTGCCAGCCATATAAATAGAGTGAAAAGACTTACCCACTGGTTTGTTTTTGATACCGATATCGCTTTAGGGCCGGTCACATATTTTTCAATAAAATCTTGTTGTTCTGAGCGGTGAAGTATTGTTTTATATAAAGGACCTGTAACAACGTCTTCAAGCATATCGACGTGATTTTCCCAGTTTTCTTGATAGTATTTACTACCTCGATTCACAAGGAACCAAGCCCATGTAAATAAAAACCCAATACAGCTAACTATGTAGGCAAGATATTCTTTCTCAGCCAAGTCCTTTGCACCAAGAATTGCAAAATACCCGGTAAAAGCCACAACGATTAATGCCCAGAAATAGGTGGCTCTTTTCCAATAAAGTTCAATCTCAAACTTTCGTATGTCCAGAGCATGCTCAAGCGCTTTTTTGACCTTTGATTTATTTTCAGGGTCTATGCCAAAGCTCTCTTTGTATTCCTTTTCATTCATTGTTTTTGCTGAAAATAATTTCTACTCACAATATTACTGGGATAAATCATCGAGAAATTCAGATGCCGGATCGGTTCCGGTTACCAGCAGAAAATCACGGGCACGGGTGCATGCTACGTAAAGCAGGTGGCGTTCAGTGTTATAGACTTCTTCAAGGTCAGTGTCGTCGGTGACTTTTTCGATTCGTTCCTGGAGTGGGATGACTTCGTCGTCACAGGCCATGACGGCAACTGCACGGAATTCGAGTCCTTTGGCAAGGTGCATGGTTCCGATTGCTATGTGGCCGGAGGTTGTTTCGAGATGTTCGTCGAGCACTTTATAGGGGATGTTTGTCGCTTCGATTGCTTTGCGGGCGCGGTTGATTTCGGCTGTTGAGCGAACAAATATTCCTATTTCATAGGGCATTAACCTTTCTTTTGTTCGTTCCAGTATCCAAGTGCTCACAAGCTTGATCTCTTCTTCCGGGGTGTTGAGCACTTTGATAATAGGGGCTGGGCCGTTGAAGAGTGAAATTGTGCCGCTCCGTTTTTCAATGTTGCCATCGACATCTGAGAGTTCAGGTGATAATAAACGATCTGCCTGTGTTCTGATTTGGTGTGATGTTCGGTAATTGATATGGAGG
>CAIOOC010000087.1 GCA_903859795.1 uncultured Bacteroidia bacterium | reverse complement strand
GCCGGACGCTGAATGACCTCTCCTGCGGCAATCTGGTTGGCAACTGAATCGGGTAAAAGTTGAATTATATCGGGCACGTGAGAATTCTTGAATTAAGTATACTGATTTTAAAAAATATTAGCCAACCATCACATGATTGGTTTACAAATATAGCTCTAAATTCATTTTAAATAATCACTCACGGTTTTGTTAATCCCCTTTTTTATGAGTTCCCAGGTTTGCTTTTTGTAGCTCAACGGAGCCTCACTTTCGTCGGCATCAACGAAGTAAGTGATGGCATGTGGAATGCTAATGGCCAGCATTTGGCTGGGATATTTCATTTTGTGCCAGTCTATGATTTGCTGCAATGAATAATGGTGAAGTAATTCATACAAATCCCAGAAATCTTTTTTCTGCGCCCTTCCCAGTATCGCCTGAATTTTCATAGCCGAAATATCCGCTATGCTATAAAACCTGATTTTATGCTCTTCCTCAATAGGTGTAATAGGTAAATGAGGGAAATGCACAAAATCAACTTTAACATTATCCAGGAAACAAAAAATACCAAACTGTGTATGTTGTTGCTTGTAAACAAACCGATGTTGAAATTTAAACTCAAGCGCCTCGATGATTTGAGGATGATCAAATTTTTCGTGATAAAATAAGTCCAGATCTACCGAGTTGCGATGGCCAAATCGAAGTGCCAGGGCAGTTTCTCCCACCAGTGAAAATGACTGAAGTGAAGGGAGGGACATTAATTCCTTTAATAAGGAAAAAGTTCCGGGTTCAACAGTCTCAGTGTGTAACATCTGAATTCGTTAAGTGGTTTATCTATAATTGCGCTGGCAAAATAAATTGTATGAAGGGGTAAATACTTGGCACGTAATAAGGCTTCAGTCACTTTTTCATCACCATAATACCTGCGGCATTGGCGGATATCCTCAACATCACCACGTGAGAAAACGCGCTTAATGACCCAGTTGGCTTTGGCATCATAGTCGATCAGCTCAAAATTCACATCCCAGAAGATGCGTTTAGTGAATAAAGGTTTTGGTTTTTGATCCATTCAGACAAATAGTTAAATTAAACTCTTTGTTTCATTAACTGATAAATTTAAAACAAAGATAAGAAAGAAACATGTCATATCTTTTACTAAGACTTCGATTTTAGCAACATCAAAGACCAGTAAAAATTATCTGTTTGATAAAATATTCATTTATTTATCGTAAATTTAAAAAGCAAAAGTAAATCAATTGGGTTATGCTTGTAAAAACCTTCGGCAGCGCTGTTCATGGAATTGATGCAACTACAATCACTGTTGAGACCGATGTATCACGTGGAATACGGTTTAATCTTGTCGGATTACCAGATAACGCCGTGAAAGAGAGCCAGCAACGGATTGATTCAGCTCTGCGTTTTAACGGATACAAACTTCCCGGCAAGAAAGTAGTGATCAACATGGCGCCTGCCGATATCCGCAAAGAAGGTTCGGCCTACGATCTTCCGATTGCGATTGGCATATTGGCTGCATCGGAGCAAATTACAGCACCGGAGTTGCACAAGTATATGATGATGGGAGAACTTTCACTGGATGGTGGATTGCAGACAGTTAAAGGCATTCTGCCAATTGCCATCCGGGCACGCGAAGAGGGATTTGAAGGATTTATTGTACCTCTCCAAAATGCACGCGAAGCTGCGGTGGTTGACAAACTGAAAATTTTTGGTGTCGAAAACATAAAAGAAGTAATCGATTTTCTGGGTGGCAGGATAGGTCTGGTTCAAACTATAATAGATACCCGTGAAGAATTCAAAGCTAAGATATCCAACTACGATTTCGACTTTGCCGACGTCAAAGGACAGGAAAATGTGAAACGGGCACTCGAAATTGCTGCCGCAGGAGGTCATAACTTAATCATGATCGGTCCGCCAGGAGCCGGTAAGACAATGTTAGCCAAACGAATACCAACGATCCTCCCGCCGTTTACCCTGAAGGAAGCCCTCGAAACCACAAAGATCCATTCTGTTGCCGGAAAGATCGAACAACATACTTCACTGATGACGTTGCGCCCCTTCAGAAGTCCACACCATACAATTTCTGATGTTGCATTAGTTGGCGGCGGTGCATTTCCTCAACCCGGCGAAATTTCGCTGGCTCATAATGGCGTCTTATTCCTTGATGAGCTGCCTGAATTTAAACGTACGGTACTCGAAGTTTTAAGGCAGCCACTCGAAGACCGGATGATTACTATTTCAAGGGCAAAGTTCTCGGTGGAATATCCGGCCAGTTTTATGCTCGTCGCCTCGATGAATCCCTGCCCTTGCGGCTTTTATAATCACCCTACCAAGCAATGCGTTTGCGGTCCAGGACTTGTCCAGAAGTACCTGAGCCGAATCTCAGGGCCGCTGCTCGACCGTATCGATATCCATCTTGAGGTTGTACCGGTCCCCTTTAATGAGTTGGCGGAGATGAAACAGGGAGAAAAAAGCCAGGTCGTTCGTCAAAGGGTGATCGCTGCACGGGAGATCCAGCGTGAAAGATTTCTGGAAACCGAAATCTATTGCAATGCCCAGATGAATACCAGATTGCTTCACAAATATTGTGTCCCCGATCAGGCAGGAAATCAACTGCTGAAAAATGCAATGGATAAATTAGGTCTGTCCGCCAGGGCATATGACCGGATTTTAAAAGTTTCCAGAACGATTGCCGACCTCGAAGGGGCAGCATCAATTCAGGCAGATCACCTTGGAGAGGCAATTCAATACCGGAGCCTTGACAGAGAGGGTTGGGGGGCATAAAAATCAATGATTATGAAAAAATATGATATTTTGACCGAAACCACATTGTCAAATCATTAAAACTATATTTGTTCAAAATTACTAATGGGCAACAATTATACTAACCCGCAGATCATTTTGGAAAGAATTAGGGCATTAGTCAAGGCTAGTGCAGAAATTTTAAACTCAATTTTTCAGCTGGCATGAAAAACTTAGATAAAAAAAGTTTAGAAAACGCTTATCAATTATTTGAATCAGGTGGTATCGACAAAATTGAAATTGGCACAACTAAAGGTTTACAACAAATACACAGATCAATCCTATTATTATGAAGGATATGAGAAAGGAAAAGAGGGTGAATAAAAATAAACAACATTAGCAAATAATAAGTAATCTTCTATTTTTACATTACTTTGGCATCTTTTATTTTCAATTCCCGCAGTGAAACAAGGAAAAATTTAGCTTACTTTGGTTTATCTAATAAACATTTCTTATGGCAGATAAATTTTCGGATCCTATTGGTCGACTCATGGGTTTGCGTTATAAGTCGCATCCCTGGCACGGAGTTCATATTGGTGATAATGTGCCTGAAAAAGTGACCGCATTTATTGAGGTTGTTCCCACAGATACTGTTAAATATGAAGTTGATAAGGATACCGGGTATCTGAAAATTGACCGTCCACAGCAATATTCGAATGTTGTTCCGGCACTTTACGGTTTCATTCCTCAAACGTATTGCGGTAAGAAAGTTGGGAAATATTGTATGGACAAAACAGGGCTTAAAGGGGTAAAGGGTGACGGTGACCCACTTGATATAGTCGTTCTCACTGAGAAAAACATTGCCCATGGTGACATCCTTGTCACAGCTCGTCCAATCGGAGGTTTCCGAATGATCGACGGAAATGAAGCCGATGATAAAATTATTGCGGTGCTGAATAACGACTTTGTTTACGGACATTTTAACGATCTAGCGGATGTTCCGGAAACTATAATTACACGCCTTCGCCATTACTTCCTAACATACAAAGACTTACCCGGGGAGGAGAAAAATTCGGTCATTACCCATGTTTACGATCGTGCCGAAGCATACGAGGTGATGCAATGCTCAATCGATGATTACCATTCAAGGTTCGAAAATCTTGGAAAAATGTTAATTCTTGATGATTAATGTATTGTAATTACTTTTAATATCAGATATGGGGATTAGGTATCGTCTGACACTAATGAACTTCCTGCAATATTTTATCTGGGGGTCATGGTTAATCTCGTTAGGTAGTTATTTGGGAAACACGCTCCATTTTACCGGAGGTCAAATAGGCAGTATTTTTGCTACAATGGGGATTGCCTCGTTGTTTATGCCTGGATTATTAGGTATTGTGGCCGACCGGTGGGTCAATGCCGAACGTTTGCTTGGTTTATGCCATTTAACCGGTGCCGGGCTATTATTCTGGGCGTCAACAGTCACAAGTTCAAACCTGATGTATTTGATTATGCTGTTTAACGCAATGGCTTATATGCCGACAATTGCGTTGAACAACACTGTTTCGTATCATATTCTAGAAGGAAAGGGCTTTAATATTGTCAAAGATTTCCCCCCGATCAGGGTTTGGGGCACCATCGGGTTTATTTGCGCAATGTGGGTTGTCGACCTCTGCGGATGGGGACTTAGTCCGCTGCAATTAAGGATCGGATCAGTATCAGCTTTGTTTCTTGGCATTTATGCCTTTACAATGCCTGCTTGCCGGCCGGTAAAATCGCAGCAAAAAAGATCGCTCCTTTCGGCACTGGGTTTCGATGCCTTTGTACTGTTTCGAAAAACGAAGATGGCGGTATTCTTTGTTTTCTCAATGCTGTTAGGAGCTGCACTACAGATCACAAATACCTTTGGTCAATCTTTCCTGCATGATTTCACCTCAGGTTACTCAAACTCCTTTGCGGTAGTCCATCCGGGATTGTTAATGTCTGTATCCCAGATTTCAGAAGTGCTGTTTATACTGGCTATCCCCTACTTTCTGCAACGGTTTGGGATCAAAAAAGTTATGATGATGAGCATCTTTGCATGGGTTGCCCGCTTTGGTTTGTTTGGGATTGGAAATCCTGGTGACGGACTAATTCTTTTGATTCTATCAATGATTATTTATGGAATTGCATTTGACTTTTTTCTCATATCCGGTTCTCTTTTTGTCGAGATGGAGACCGAACCCGGAATCCGAGCCAGTGCACAAGGACTATTTATGATCATGACAAATGGAATGGGAGCGTTTTTAGGGGGTGTTACCAGTGGCAGGGTTATTGACTATTTTACACAGGAGGGGGTAAAGGAGTGGCAAAGCATCTGGTTTGTATTTGCAGGGTATGCACTTTTACTTGGATTAATTTTCCCTTTTATTTTCAGGTATAAGCACAAAATTGAAATTGTCAAACCCATCGATGAAGAACTGATTCTCAGTGAAAACTCTGCTCGTCCCTGAATGTTACGGAACGGAAAATATTCAGATTACTTTACATCGAAAAATAGCTCTGATTTAAGAGGAATACCCTCAGTTGTTATTCCTTCCAAATCAACTTTATAGGTTGATGGTAAGTCAGCTGTATAAAAGGAAATTTTTGTTTTTCCCTCTCCCGTCAATTTCAGTTCAGGATTCCAATAAAGGGTAGTGCGGTTATCCCGCTTCTTTTGTTCTGATTTTCCGGACGGATATACCGGTTCGTAAAACTTTCGGGCAATGCTATAACCCGGATGGGTGAAATTTAAAATGCATTTATCCTGGTATTTATCAACGTTTCCCAGATTGTCGGAAGCCGATAATGTATATACGGCGATGACCCCATGAGAACCGGCAGATCCGAAGATAACTGTTTTGCCACCTTTCAAAACATCCACAAAATCGATCTGGTCCACTGGAATAGAAAGGATGGCATCTTCTGTTGTCGGGATACCATTAAGAAGAAAAAGGGGGCCACCGCCATGCAAGGAGTTATTACCTCTGATTTCTACACCTCCACTGTCAGTAATTGAAACGCCAGCAATACTTCCCTGCAACGCATCCAAAACATTGCGGGCAGCAGTGCCTTTACGCATCTCCTTAAAATCCAAAGTATTGGAAGGTTCAAAATACATTGAACGTTTCTTTTTCATTCGTTCAATTTTCTTTGCGGTAATTGTCACTTCATCAAGAATGATATGCCTGTTTTGGGAATGTATGATTGAATCAATCTCCGCTTCACTTAACGAATTTTTTGGAGCGATAAACTTAACCGTATCATCAGATTGACAGGATGCACTATTCAAATTTGACAGCTTAGGCAAAGGCACTGAGTCAAGAGTAATGTAGAAATTGGAATTGGGCCTTTTCATTGCATCCTCACTATCTTTGGTGACCTTTTTAGCCTGTACAATTACAGATGTGCTATCCATAAAATCAAAATCTTCAAATAAAAAATGCCCTTTGTAATCTGTTTCAGTTTGGTTGTAAACCATCTCATCTTTATTTGAATAAGTAAGAGATACCTCAGCTTTAGCGGGTTTTCTCTGACTATGAAATCGCCTTACACTTCCGCCAATACTTATTCCGTTTTCAACTGCAAATCGCTGTTTATCGCCACTTTGATTCAATGAATCGTTTAAAATAAACTGCCTCCAACCTTGAGTCATCATCAGGAGGTCCAGAACCTGTTTCCTTTGCGGGTCATCAGAATAAAAATAGTACCCAGGTTGTTCAATCTCACCCCGCAGATCTGAATTAAGCAACAGGTATGATCGAATATCAAATCCGTATTGATCGTGAGATAGAGCAGATACATCAGAAACAGATATGGATGTATTGGCAGCAGTTTTCTGAGATTTTAAAAAATCTGAAGATATCTCAAGTTCCACCAAATCCCTGTTCCGGTATTCATGTTTTGACGGGGAGATTGTCAAAACCGGGTAATTTTCACTCTTCTCTACAAATACCAAACGTTCACACAAGGGTTTGTCCTTGTTGTCATAAAGTGTGAACTGGACTATCCCCTCTTCCAGGATTTTTTTGGGAATTGTAATTTTTGCTCCTCCCGGATTGTTCACCATTTTGGAACTACCTAGGAATTTGTTCCTTTGCAGGCCAACAAATTTAAAATCGTTGATCCCGTTTACCAGGGAAGATCGGACAATGGCCGTATAAGTATCCTTTCGTTCAATTATTTCCATAACTACTCCACTAGTCAGCGAAACCGGGAGATCATAAGTATAGGATTCACCCTTAAATGCAATTAATGCCTTGTAACTTTTATCTTTTTGAGGTACAAATTTCAGCATCCCAAGACCGAACTTCATTGTCTTAAAATCCAAAATTTGTGCTCCGGTATTATCAACAATTATTATTCCCGAAATATCAATCCCTTTCCCGTCAACCCCTACTGCCTTAAAACCAATCCGGCTTACAAGGTCATTAACCATATATCCGCCATCAGGAAAGAACTGCAAGTCGGGTTTCATATTCTGATTTGGAAGGTTAGTTTTTCCTTCTGTTGGTTTTATCAATGATGAATCAATTATCTCCTCTTTTTCAGCCTTCAAGGAACTAATAAAAAGGGTCTTCCTGAAAAACCAGGCATCATCAAAGTTCCGCATGAAATTGGTATAAGCCCTTACTGTGTATTCACCATTTACGGCATCAAAAGGGAGTTTAAAATCACCTTTCCCACATCCTTCAGTGATTTTTATAATTTTTGTCGCTGTTAGCTTATTGTCAGGATCAATAATCTGGACATAGACGACTTTGCTTTGCGCTTCTGGTTTACACGTATTTGCATCAACAAGGTAGACTTTAAACCATATATCTTCCCCCGCAGAATAAGCATTTCTGTCGATATGAAGATAAATCTTTTCATGGGAGTCAATTAATTTGATATCCCCTCTCTGATCATTTCCATCTATTTTGATAGAGAAGGCGGAGAGAAATAAAAATGCACAGATTAGTGACATCTTCAGGAATAAACCTGTTGATTTCAAATTTAGGTTGAATATGCTTTTTAGGAACCGGATAAGCTCTTTTGGCATTATAGGTAGGATTTCAATTCCCTG
>CAIOOC010000086.1 GCA_903859795.1 uncultured Bacteroidia bacterium | reverse complement strand
GTCACCAACAAACCACCCATTATGGCATCAATTCGATTATGTGTTCGCTCAAAAGTTGAGGGACAACTCGCACCCCTTTGGCTACGTTTCAGGGATCACTCCACCGATTTTTATTCAATAACCCCGGAAAAGGTATTTCCCGAATACTGGAACAATGATTCTCAATCTTTCAGGCAACGGATTTTATTTAATGATCAATTTTCAGAGAAGGATAAATTTGATCTTGAATTAAAGTTCGCTAATTTGAAAAATGAAGTTTTGAAAGATATACTCATTCATAAAGGAAAAGAATATTCCCGGGAATGGTTAGATTCAATCGTTAATAAATTCTACAATCAAAAAACCCCGGGAGCCGAAACCCTAATTCAATACATTCGCCGGTTTATCGTTGAGGCCACTGACGGAACCCGATTAACTGAGGAGGATAGTAGCAGATACCGTAAATCAACTTTAAAGAACTATTTGAGTTTTGAAGTTCAGTTTCATGAGTTTTGTGGCATCTATACCGATAAGAATAAAAAGATTCTGCAAAAGGATGGGAAACCGTTAAGACGTTTGAAGGTTGTCAATTTTAACGATATTACGATTGACTTCTATAAAGACTTCATTAAGTTCTTTAATGCGAAAAATTACAGTCCCAATACGATAGGGAGGCATATTAAACACTTAAAGGTAATCATGCGACAGTCGGCGGATGAAGGTTTACATTCCAACGTCGAATATCAGCGAAAGAGTTTCAAGGCCTTAACTGAAAAGGTGGAAAATGTTTATCTAAGTGAGGCCGAAATAAAAAAAATCTATGAACTCGATTTATCAGGCCTTAAAAGTTTGGAAATTATCCGTGATGTATTTCTTTGCGGATGTTACACCGCGCAACGATATTCTGATTACAGCCGGATCACAAAGGATATGATTAGCGAGGATAAAGGCCGGAAGGTTATTAAATTAACTCAGCTAAAGACCGGCGAACAGGTTATTATTCCCATTAAGAACGAACTGGATACCATTTTAAAGAAATACGATTATACGTTACCGCACACATGGGAACAGAAAGTTAATGAACACATAAAGGATATTTCAAAACTGGCAGGGATCAAAGAGAAGGTAAGTTTTGAGGAAAAAAAGGGAGGTCTCACAGTCAAACAATCGTTACCCAAAAACGAATTAATCAAAACTCATACCGCGCGCCGTTCTGGTTGTACCAATATGTATTTGGCTGGTGTGCCTACCATTGGCATAATGAAAATCTCAGGTCACCAAACAGAAAGGGAATTTCTGAAATATATTAAAGTATCGAAACAGCAGAACGCCGACATTCTCTCTACTCATGCGTATTTCATTGGAAACCCTTTATCAATAGCAAAGTAATATTATGGATCAATTAAAATTCGTTCAGGATAAATATGATCAATGGTTCAATTCTCTTGATGAAATACTCCAAAGAAGGTTTATTTATTTGATGCGGTATTCTTTCCACTCCTCTGAGGCGATAAGATGGAATCATGTTTGTAGGCATAAATTTGGAATCAATATTGTAGGGATCACGTCTAAAAAACAGAATGAATATATATATGATGAGATTCATAATGAATACATTGAATTAGGCAAAACGAATCTTAAAGTTAATTGGACATACCTTGATTTACTTCGTGATTCAGTTAAAGAAAGGATTGAAAACGCATCAAAAAACGATAGCCAGGAATTTTTTGATTTTGAAAATGAAGATGAATTCAGACTATTATTTTGGTCAACAGTAGTTTTACTTCCAGAACTAAATTTCATTTTAAATTACCCTGTCAATTTTACAATTGCACCTATTTACAATTCAATAAATATACCTGAGTTAAAGGAATTGAATGAATTCATTGGTAGATATTTGTATATAATTCATTTATTGCATCTTGAATTATATGGCATCGAACAGGCACAAAAAAAAAGAACTTTAAAACCCAAAATCCAAACTTTTAATGAGTTATTCGAAGGCAACGCTGATGAAATCCGAAAATTACTAAAGGATAACGGATATACTAAAGATGATATTTGGAACGGAGAAACGGATTTTACAAGTGAATTAATATGTGTTTATTACGTCTTAAAACCTATTACTAATAAAAAGGCATCTAAAACTCAAGCAGATCGG
>CAIOOC010000085.1 GCA_903859795.1 uncultured Bacteroidia bacterium | reverse complement strand
CTTTTTTTGACAACAAAGCAAGATTATCTAATTCATGAACTGAAGATGAATCAAATAGTGTAATTAGTTCGTTCTTTAAATTATTAAATTCCTCAATATCAATATCTTCATTCGAAATCATTTTTTCAACATTTTTGATGTAAGGAGCCATAACTACTTTCTTACCTTTGGTTAAAACATCTTCACTTTGTTCAAGTTGCTTGCTCTCTAATTCTAGGGTTGAAATATTTTTTATCGCTTTTAAAGTCTCTTCTAACCATGCTCGTATAGCCTTTACGTCTTTCATTGACTCGGACTGCTGCGCATGTATATGCTCAATACTCCATCCTCCATCTTCAATTTTTATAGTCTTAAAATGATTAAATGGAAACCTATTTTGAATTGTATTGCTAAGATTTTCAACAGATAAAATATTAAAAAGCAACAACATTTTCTCAAGTGATTTATTACCATATGTCAGGTCTTTGATTTTTATGCCTTGAATATTTTCTTTTATTTTTGTTATAAGCCAATCTTTGAATATCGGTTTTGTCGTATTGGAATTGCTTAATATCACTATAATGGGAACATCATTAATTAAAAGATATCCGATAAGATGATAAAGTGTTCGATTGTTGTACCATGACTTAAATTTCGCAAAAATGGATTTCGTTCTATCCCACAGTTCTTTGGCGTTGTCACTTTCTATTTTCGAAACATCATTTTTAATCTCTTTCTCAAACCATAAAAAAGTAGAATATTTTTTAGCATTACTACCTGCTATAATCTTGAAAATAAATTCGATGTGAGAAGATAGCTTGTTTTTTAAATCATTATTTAAAAAATACCACAATTCTTCCTTTCGTAATTCATTTTCAATTAAATTCCATTCATTTGATATCTCTGCTTGACGCATATTCGCTTCGCGATCTGTTAAGCTGATTTTAATCTTGGATAATAATAGGGCTCTTATTAATTCAGCATCGGTCAATGGTATTTTGCCGATATTCAAACGATTAAATATATCAATCTTCTGATTATCCTCTAATTCAGTAAGCTGATACCAGATTACCTGAACTTTCTTCGTGATGGTTGTGTAAAACTCATCGATATATGAAATATCATTTTTTGTTTTTTTTGCAAACCACTCAACTATCATATCATGAGCCTCACTCATAAAATGAAAATCTGGTTGTTCGTGATTGTATGTGACTTTTGATAAACATGAAAGAAAGTCTGTACTTTTTTTTCTTTTATCAAAAAGAATTGAATAGGTGGGTTTTTGAATATATTGAAAAATGATGTGTAAAGTTATTAATCGTTGTTGCCCGTCAATCACCTCCCAAATGTTATATCCATATTCATCTTTTTGAGGGACAACGACTATTGGCTGTAAGCAATAGTTTTCTTCCTTTGATAACATAAAGTTGTGTATGTCATCTAAAAGTGCTTCAACATGATTTCTTTCCCATCTATATCCTCTTTGATAATATGGAATTAAAAAATGTTCAAAACGAGGATTCCTTAGAGGTGTATTCTCGTTTAATATTACTTTTCCAACGGCTCTAGTTTCTATCGTATTCATATTCTGATTAAGTTTATATAATTGTTCCTATTGATTTATTAACATATCATTACAAATTTCACATTATGAATTAAGTACTGCCGATTAGTCTTATCCTTCCCGTCAGCAATTCCTGCATCATCCCCTGTTTAATTTGTTTGTATTTGGCCAGCTTTTGCTCCAAGGTCGTTATTTCGGCATCCATATCCGAAAGAATGGTGGCGATGCGGGTTTGAGTTTCTATTGGAGGAAATGGTATTTCAAATGAATTTAAGCTCTTGTTTGTTATTTGATTGATGGTTGCACCTAGATACTCATCAATCTGTCTTTTTATAATGTTGGATTGGAATAAATTGAAAACAAATTCGTTAAATGGTGACCTGAAAACAGACATAAATGCTCCAAATGTTTCTCCAACTGCTGGACCCTTTATCAATGCGCATTTTCCGATCAGATCTCTGCTTCCATTTCGCACGCAAATAAGAATATCATTTTCCTTTAAAGTCAATTTTTCAGATACTTCAACATCAACAAACACATTGTTTTCAAAACTTAATGCATTGTTTTGAATGTTAGATGAACGCATCACAAGCAGACCGCTTTCTTTTACATTATCAGGTCGATAGGTAAGTCCAATTACACATTCTCCTATTTCACCAAGAGTCTTAGTTTCCCACCCCTCTTTGGGCTTCAGCAACTCCTGCATCGCTCCCTGCTTGATGGCCCGCTTTTTTTCGATGAGTTTTTCGAGGCTGGTGATCAGGGCATCGACATCGCTAAGGGCAGTGGCTATAGCGGTTTGCTCTTCAATTGTATCTGGAACGATGATTGGAAGTTTTTTAACAATACCTCCAGTGTAACTTTGTTGTTTAGTTCCTTGGCAATATCTAAAAGCTAATTCATTGCCATATCGAATGTAATAATGATACAAGTATGGAGTAATCAGAACATTTTTATTTGGATACAAAGCCATGCACGACTGGTTGGTGGTGGCTTCAATTCCGGTGATTGCACAACTGCCTCTTGTTCCTGCAGCTTCGAGTCCGGTAATTGCAAAAAGAAAAGTCCCTATAGGTATCATCTTCAAATTAGCTTCTCGAGCTCCTTCAATGGTGATCTTTTCAATCGTATCAGTAATCACGTTGTAGTTGAGTTCGCCACTTGTAATCCAGGGAATATCTCCTCGAAAATAACTTTCCACTGCTCGATAAGGTGTTTGTCCACTCGAAAAGCCAGTCATAACATCTTCGAATCTGCATTCGATCCATTCTTCTGGGATTATGCTAAATTCAGACTGTTTAAATCCTTTCCTTACTTCCATGTGAATCCCATTTTAGCAAGGTGCGCATTTACTTTTTCTTCCATCTGGCTTACTTCATCCAGCAATTTGGGCATGGGTGCCTCATATCGGTCGGCCAGATCTTTAATGCGTTGGGTCAATCGCTGGCTGATTCGCTGCATCTCGGTGTATATGGCATTATCCAGAACCTGCATCCATTTGTCATCCACCACCAGAGTTTTAACATCATCGTCTGTTAGTACCTTGTATTTGTTCCAGACTTTGGTTTCCAGCGCTTTTTGCTGCTCCTTAATTTTCCGGTTTAG